>CALKUG010000198.1 GCA_937996765.1 uncultured Ignavibacteria bacterium | reverse complement strand
CGCAAACATCAGGATTTGTATCAAACGAATTTTATGCTCAGTCACATATACCCCAAAGGCCAAAAAATTCCCATAAGTATTCAAATGGCCGACTTGTAATTATTGCCGGTTCTTCCCATTATCCTGGTGCACCAATATTAACTGCCGTTGCGGCAATAAAAGCTGGGTGTGGTGCTCCTACATTGTACTTGCCTAAAGGAGTTCATCCTAATGGCATATCGGAGCATCCTGAGCTTGTTATTAAGCATTACGGCGGAAGTAAAGAGGGTGTGCTGACTGGGAGTTCACTCGATGAAATTATGAGTGATTTGCAAAAAGCTGATGCTATTGTTTTGGGTCCCGGTTTAGGAAGAGATGAACAAACGGGTAAGGCGATACAATCAATAATTGGCACCACAACACAACCCATTGTGCTCGATGCAGATGCTCTATTTTTTTGGGATGAAAAAGTAATTAAAAATTCTCATCCTGATCGAATAATCGTTACTCCACATAAAGGTGAGTTTAGCTCGATCACAGGGAAAGCCTTGGGAGTTATTGAGCAAAATGTCGTGGAAAGTCTAAGAGCGTTTACGGAAGAATATCGAGTAATAACTGTCTTAAAGGGTCCAAACACCATCATAGCATCCGCAACAGAGCCATGGTGCTGGAATGTAACAGGAAACCAAGGTTTGGCCACATTTGGAAGCGGAGATGTTTTATCGGGCATTATTGGCTCGTTTGCAGCAATGCATTCAGATAGTACCCTGAAACAAAAAGTTGATGCGGCTGTATTTGTTCATGGTGCAGTTGCTGAAGTGCTCTCTCTTACTCAACACCCAAATACCATAACTGCAAGTAATGTTGCAGAAGGAATAACTGAAGTGATAACACAACTTTTTTATGAGAAGGAAGAGGGTAAATTGGATGAATAAAAAGACTATTACGCAAATCATAGGAGCTATATTACTTCTTTATTGGGTAACGTTACTCATACTAACGTCAACGCCCGCACCAGAATTACCAAAGGTTGATATAAGTGATAAAGTGGTTCATTTTGGAGCATATTTTGTTTTAGCTATATTTTTTCAGCTTTATGTGTTCCTTAAAAAGGGAGAGAGCGTTTTTAATGGAAAAATTAAAACTTGGGCGTTAACAATTATTGTTCTGATGTTATATGGTGGGGTTGACGAAGTTCATCAGGCATTTATTCCCGGTAGGTTAGCGGATTTATTGGATTTTATAGCAGATACCTTGGGAGTTGTAACGGCAGTTATACTACTCACCCCTCTTTTGAAGCAAGAAGTAATAGCAAAGTTTTTTAGAAGATGAAAAAAGGTTGGGGAGCCCCAACCTTATTTTCCTAAATACTTTTTAGTACGAATAGAGCCACGTCTGCGAAGCGGCTTGTCTTCGGTGAGTTTACGCTCAGTATTTTCCTTAAAGAATGCAACATTACCTTCTCTAATTTTGGAAGTAATACTACTTATAGTATCAATTAATAGTTTTTTGTTATCCGGGTCAATGGCGGTAAGTACCGACGAATGAACGGCAACAAAATAATCGTTTATTTCTTGTAATCTACCAATAGTATTTGGGGTTACATGCACAACGATTTTTCTTCTATCTTCTTTTTCTTGTTGACGCTCAATATAACCGGCATCCTCAAGTGCAGTGAGAATATGGGTAATTCTGCCTGCGGTAATATCCATCAAGCGAACCAATGTATCCACGGCAATGGTGCTTGTATCGGTAAAAAGGCGCAATAAACGGAGCTCTGAGAGGGAAATTTTCATCTGATTAGCGTAAATTTCCTCCGCGGCGGTGTATGCCTTATTTAAGGCATTTACTAAATCCGAAAGGGTTTTAGCTTCAATTGTTGCAGCAGCACTATCTTCAAATATCATGTTAGAACTAATTATTATTGACTAAAAAAATTTTTTACATCTTACTTTGTAAAGTAACTAATTTATTTGTTTTCAGTAAATAAAATTTTGATTATTCTAATCTTTTTCTGAATCTCATAGCCGAAGCGGTTAAAATCAGTACCCCTATCACTAACATTTTGAGCATATCGGGGATATGATCGCTAAAATCATTTCCCTTTAGCACCACACTTCGGATAATATTCATGAAATACTGCAATGGATTGAAGATGCTTAATGTTTGTATAAACGAGGGCATGTTTTCCAAGGGAAAGCTAAATCCTGAAAAGAACGTCATTGGCATCATAAATAAAAATGTTCCAATCATCATTGCCTGCTGTTGTGTTTTAGCAATAGTTGAGATAAAAAGGCCCATTCCTAATGTACTTAATATGTACACAAACGAAGCGCCAAAGAGAAACATAATACTTCCCCTTACTTCAATTGAGAAAATAACCCTCATCGCGCTCAAAACAATAATGACAATAATAAAGGACATAATTACGAAAGGTACAAGTTTACCTATAATGAGTTGATAAGATTTTATTGGAGAAACAATTAATTGCTCAATTGTACCAATTTCTTTCTCTTTAACAATTGCCAACGATGTTAGAAGAATAGTTATAATAGTAAGCAATAAGCCCACAATACCAGGAACATAAAAGTTTCTGCTGTTCATCTCAGGGTTGTACCACACTCTTGTTGCGGCATTGACTGAGATTGGTGTAATTTTGTTTCCGCGTTTTTGTTTGAGCTCGGTAGCTATATCATTAGAAAATGAGTTTATTATTTGTGACACATATCCGGCGCTTATGCTCGCTGTGTTGCCATCGCTACCATTAAATATTGCTTGTAGTTTTGGAACTCTATTGCTTATCAAGTCATTCTCGAAATCTTTGGGTATTACAACAGTTACTGTGGTACTTCCCATATCCATTTGTTTGTCGAGCTCATCATAAGAGTTAATTCTATTCTGTTCAACAAAAAGAGGCACAGATGTAAAAGAGGAAACAAGTTCACGGCTTTTTGATGAATTGTCCATATCAAAAAAACTAATGGTCACCGACTTTATATCAAGGGTGGCTGCAAAGCCCATGAGGATTAACTGCATAATCGGAGGCACCAAAATCGTCCCCAGCATTTGCGGGTCACGCCTGAACTGATGAAACTCTTTGATAATTATGGTTATAAGCGTTTTCATTTATTATGCTTTCTTTGCTCTGTTGGTCATAATGCGGTTTGATATAGTAAGTAAAATGATACTGGTAAGAATAAGAGCAAACAGGTTCGACCAAAAAGTCTCAATACCTGTGCCTCTAATAATAATTGCTCTGAGAGCGTTATTGAAATAAGTTGAAGGAATTAAATAAGCCACAAATTGCACTGGTAGTGGCATACTTGCAATCTGAAAAATGAATCCTGATAGAATAAAGGCGGGTAAAAACGACATAAATGTTGCCAATGTGAATGCGATTTGCTGAGTTTGGGAAAGTGCTGAGATAAAAATTCCCAGCGAGGTAGCAGTAATCAAAAAGATAATTGTACTCAAAAAAAGAAGTAAATAACTTCCTTGAACAGAAACACCAAAAACAACATAACCGGCTAAAAGGATGAAAATTGCGTTCAGTAGTGCAACTACAATATAAGGTAGTATTTTCCCAATGAGCAGTTCTGTGAAAAGTACAGGAGAAACCATAATCTGCTCAATTGTTCCATATTCGTACTCCCTCACCAATGTCAACGAAACACTAATAGCCGCAGTTACTATCAGAATCATAGATATCAATCCTGGCAATAGGTACACTGTAGAATTTAAATCGGGATTATACCAATACACCGGTTGATAATCTACAATCCTAATTGTGTTACCGGTTCTAAAAAATACAAATTCCGAATTAATGGCTTGTTGATACAACACCGATATCGCATTCATATAATTAGAAATAACTGCTGCTGTGTTGCCATCAATTCCATCCACCAAAAACTGGAGTGTTGCTTTCTTATCGTTTACTAATTGATCGGAGAAATCAGAGGGAATAACAACCACAAGTTGCGCTCTTTTTGTATCCAATGCATTCTGTACTTCAGTATCATTATTAAGGAACAATACCAAATCAAAATAGGGTGAGCCTTGTAATGTTTTAAGAAAAGCCCTGGAGTTTTCACTTTTTTCGTTGTCTTGTACTGCTAACTTAATGTGCTGGACGTCGAAGTTGACTGCATAACCAAACATTACAAGTAACATAACAGGAAAGAATAAAAGGATCAAAAGAAATCCTTTGTCACGCCAAAGATGTTTAAATTCCTTTTTAGTAATGGCTTTCAATCGTCTCAAATTCATTGTGCATCCTTTTCCAAAAGATGAATAAAAACATCTTCCAATGTTGCAGAAACTTTTTTTATCGAGTTCAAACGAAAAGTGGATTGGGCAAAATAGTTAGTGAGCGAAGTAACGGCATCAATTTCCTTGGGTATAAAAAGGTGGATATTGTTTCCAAAGATATTCGACTCATGAACAAATGGCGCTTTACTCACAAACTCCAAAGCATCAGCAGGATTAGAAGCTTGTATCTCATAAATATTCTCTTGAATATAACCGGTCTTCATATACTTTGGTGTGCCTTCGGCTATAAGCTTACCGGCATTCATGAGAATGATGTTTCCACAGAACTCTGCTTCTTCCAGGTAATGGGTGGTTACAAGTACAGTAATACCTTCTTCTGCTAATAGATTGATTAACTCCCAAAAAGCACGGCGCGAAATAGGGTCAACTCCACTTGTTGGTTCATCTAAAAACACAATCTTGGGTTTGTGTATTACCGCGGTACCCAAAGCTAAACGTTGTTTTATTCCACCTGGCAACGAACCAGTTATTATATTTTTTTGCTTCTCAAGATTTGCCATTCTAAGAACCCATTCTTTCCTTTCGGCGAGAAGCTTTCCTGAGAGTCCGTAAATACCTGCAAAAAAATTAATATTTTCCTCGACTGAGATATCATTGTATAAAGAAAACCTTTGGGACATATAACCAATGTTCTCTTTTACTTTGTTGGGGTCTTTAACAATAGAATAGCCTGCAACCATTGCATCACCCGATGTTGGCTCCAATATTCCTATGAGCATACGGATAGTGGTTGATTTTCCCGCACCATTAGCGCCTAAAAAACCAAACACTTCTCCTTCGCGTACAGAAAAGGATATCGCATCTACCGATGTAAACTTTCCAAACTTTTTTGTGAGCTTGTTTACTTCAATTGCATTCATTGTTAACCTTTTAATACAGCTTACGACCAAGAGATTTGAAGAATTTTGCCTCGGAGATTTTTAAGTCAGCCAATGCGGTTTCGTACTCAATCTTAGAAGTGTAGAGCGAGTTTTCTGCATCAATTAAATCTGTTCCCGTTACAAGCTGAACATTATATTTTTCGGATATAATTTGAAAGTTTTCTTCCGATTGTTTTACTGCAAGCTCTGCAACTTTAATCCGTTGACGGGCTGTGGTGAATGTGAGGTAATCTGAATACACTTCCAAACGAATCATCTCCTCAATATTCTCGAAAGATGTTTTTGAGATTTCTTTCACGAGTAATGACTGTTCAGCTTGCGCACTTGTTGTTCCCCAATTCCACAGTTCCCACGAGAGACCAATACCTACATCCCAGGTGCCATTAAATTCTTTACTGAGGGGCATAATGCGACTATTGGGGTTTGCATAGGTATAATTTGCATTGAGTGAAACCGATGGGTAGTAGCCTGAAGATGCAGCATCTACTAAATACTCTGCTGCAGCAATTTTGTTACTGAAAATTTTGATTTCTTCGCGATTAGTGAATGCTTCTGTGAGGGCTACTGAAAAATCCGGTATTTGTGAAGGAGCTGTTGAAGCTTTGATTTCGGAAACTGTAACTTCTGTACTCAGTGGATAGGAAAGTAATCTGTTAAAATCTGCACGAGCTATTGCAAGAGTATTTTGCGCCTCCAACAGTTTTAATGTAATGTTGGCTTCACGAACTTCGAGCTTTAGAACATCATTCTTTTGAAGTAATCCGGTAGCATAAAACTTCCTACTATCGGCAAGATTTTTTTGAATAACTTCTATATTCTTTTTTAATAATGCAACCGCCTGTTGAAGTTTATAAACATTCCAATACGCTTTAGTAATTGAAAACGCTTCATCGTTTAGAATCTTATTAAAGTATGCCTCGGCAGTATCAATGTTGCGCTCAGCAGCATTGCTCAGTGAGCTTAATTTGAATCCCGTGAATAGTGGTTGCGAGAGCGAAAGCTTTACTTGGTAATTATCCAATATCGCGTCCTGTATCACTATTGGAGCGGGAGCAAATGGAAGACTCACGGCAAAAGGATCCACTTCGCTGAGCCTTGTGTAACCGGCTGTGAGCTTTAATTGAGGGTAAAACCCGCCGTCTATTTCATTCTTTTTTGCCGATGCCATTTTACGCTGTGCATTAGCAATGTTAGCCACTTTTGAGTTTTTAAGTCCAAGTGAAATACTCTCGGTGAGAGATACATTTTTTTGCTGCCCTTGCATCGTTACAAATGCAGAAAGCAGAACTACAAATGCAATAATTTTATTCATGGTTATTCTCTTTTCTCTTCGAGTCTTGCTCGACAAGGTATATAAAAACATTTTCAAGGTTTGGTAAAAGGAGATTGGTTTCCTCGATTGTGATATTGTTGGATTCGAGTAGTGTTAAAATCTCATTTTGTTTGTTCTCGGGTTTTTGAAGAAGAATGTTTACTCTATCACCAAATAATTGGATGGGGTCGGTAAACGATTTTTTTAATAAGGCATAAGCATCGCGCGAGGGTGAACAAATTATTTCGAGCGTTGTTCTACCGAGTTCTTTTTTTACATTTTCAGGAGTATCATAAGCAATGATGTTTCCCTCATTCATCAGCGCAATACGCGAGCATCTTTCAGCTTCATCTAAATAGGGGGTAGATAGAATTATGGTCATACCTGATTTGAGTAGTTCCGAAAGTATCTTCCAAAAATCTCTTCGCGAAACGGGGTCAACGCCAATGGTTGGTTCATCCAAAAATAGTATTTGTGGCTTATGTATCAGTGCGCAGCAGAGTGCAAGTTTTTGTTTCATACCGCCGGAAAGTTTTCCTGCAGGTCTATCGCGAAACTTAATCATTCGTGTGAATGTGAGTAATTCATCTCTGCGAGCTTTATAATCATTTACTCCGTGAATCTCAGCAAAAAACTCAATGTTTTCATCAACGGAGAGGTCACTATAAATACTGAACTTTTGCGAAAGGTAGCCTATTGAATCTTGAATCTCTTTTTTATGAGTGTTCAATTCTAATCCATTTAAGTGTATCTCACCGCTTTCAGCAGCTGTTAATCCACAAAGCACACGAATAGTAGAAGTTTTACCGGCGCCATCGGGTCCCACCAATCCAAACATTTCGCCCTTGAATATCTCGAACGATATTGAACGCACTGCTTGAACGTTGGGATACGATTTCTTTAAATTTTTGACTAAAATCACGGATTCCATTTTTATTCCACTTATTGAAGGTGAATGGTTGCGTCTGCAGGCATACCATCTTTTAATATGAGTTCTTCGTTAGGAATACGAATTTTTACTGCATACACCATTTTTGTACGTTCGTCTTTAGTTTGAATTGTTTTAGGAGTAAACTCAGCTTGAGATGAGATATAGGAAACTGTGCCTGTAAATTTTCTCTCGGGCATAGCATCGATGGTGATATCGGCCTTATTTCCCACTTTTACCTGTCCCAGCTTGTTGAGAGGAATATAAATCACTATTTCCATGGTGCGCATATCAGCCATAGAAAACAGGTTTGAAAGTGGGGCGGCTGTTTCGCCACGTTCCATAAAGCGATTAAGAATTATTCCTGAAGAAGGAGCTAAAACGAAACAATCGTTTAGTTGCTTTTGAGATATTGAAAGAGCAGCATTTGTTTGATCAACACGAGCTGTTGCCTGTCTTATTTCCTCTGGACGTGCAAAGTTGCTTACTTTGTCAACACTTTCTTTTGCAGAATGAAGCTGAGTTTCCGCAATTCTTAAAGCAGCTTCAGCATCGTCAAATTGCTTACCCGAAATGCTTCCACTTTCTTTGAGTGTTTTCATTCTGTCAAAATCAGTTTTAATCTGATTGTAACGCGTCTCCGCTTGTTTTCTATTCTCAGTAGCTATTGCTATATCTTCTCTACGAGCACCATTTCTTAGCATATCTAATTGGGCTTTTGCAAGCTCATTATTAGCCAATGCTTGTTGAACTTGAAACCCATAATTTATCGGGTCAAGTACAAGTATAGTGTCTCCTTGTTTAACTTCATCACCTTCGTTGAAATTGATAACTTTAATTTCACCCGAAGTTTTTGCGCTAACGGTTACTTTTACTGCTTCAATTGTTCCTGATGACTCAATTGCTGTGCTGTTTTCCTCGGCTCCGCAACCTGTAAACAAGAGTCCAATTGTAAACAGAAAAGCTAATACTGTGAGGTTCTTCATGGCATTATTCCTTTGTCTAATTTTTTTAAGTAATCAAATCCTTTTTTTGTTAAAGTTCCCCGTAAGATGAATTCGAGAACAAATTTATAAACCGGATAGGGTTGAAGATTATGTTCCGTGAGAAATTTGATGTTTATCATATTGGTTAGTAATGTTATAATCATTCCGTTGAGGAGTAGCGGAGGTAAAGGAATGAAATATCCTTCTTCAACACCTTTATGATAAGTGTTCAGATAGGTGTTCATAAAAATTCTTTTGCGTTGCACTTCAACTTCCTGCCACATGTGCGACATATGCTCTTTTATATCAATTATGTATTGGTCCGAAAACGACATCAATCTTTGGCCAATTATCTGAAAGGATTCAAGTAGCCTTTTAATGGGATGCTTCTCAGCAGCGATAGCAGAATTAACAGCGCTCTCCAAATCGTTTAGCAAACCTCTTATTGTTTCTTCAACCAATACCTGTTTGTTTGGAAACAATTTATAAAGGGTCTTTTTGCTCACACCAAGTTCTTTGGCTATATCATCCATTTTGGTTTTATAAAAGCCATGTAGTGGAAAATATTGCTTGGTGTAATTGAGTACTTTTTCTTTTTGTTCAGTCATCACGGAAACTATTTTGTATTATTTAGTTTCCAAATTAACATACGGAAACTTTAAAGTCAAGAAAAGTTTCCATTTATTTAAATTTTTTTAAAAGTTGCCTTTATAGAGTCGCAAAAAGAGGTCGTACTTAGCGAAATTCCACCCAAAGCGTGTGATTAAAATTGAGGCCAGAGGAATAATGATAAAACCCAGGAGAAACAAAGGACTGTTCAGTTCAAATAGGACAAGATACACCAAACTAACAATGAGTACACTACTTACAGTACTAAACAATGAGGTGTTTGATTGCATAGAAACTGCCTTTATTACCGACTTTGAAAAAAACAACGAGCATACAACACTAAAAAATGGCAATGCGATAGCGCTTGTCAAATAGTAATAAATCAGATAATCCTTGTCCATTTTGATGTACGAGATATAGGATGCAGAAACAAGTAAATCGATAGCAACGGGTAAAGCCAATAGTCGAACTTGTATTCCGATAACATCCCACAATCTATCCGAATGAAGACGAATGGTCAATAATACATCGCGTAAATAGCCCCAAGTATTATTAAAAACATATGTGTAGATAAACACAGGACTTAAAAACATCATACTGATATATATTGAATTTCCTAAGTGAGTCCCTTTCGAGTTGAACAAAAACCCATCGGTAAATAAAATTGAGATTTTAAAGAGGAAGCCGGCTAACAGAGCAAGTCGAATAGGTTTATGCTGCAACAGTAGAATGAGAGCGGGAAATCGGTTAATTGAAGAAAGATAAAATCTACTTTCGGCGATTTCACGAGTTGTGATTCTGGCATTCGATAAAAAATAGTGTCCAAATATAGCAATGGGTAAAATTACCAGTGCAAAAGTATCGCTATACTTGGCTCTATTTATCATAGTTATTGCAATAATTAATGTGAATAGCGCACCTGCCGCATATAAAGTTACTCCCATGATTCCATAAAAAGAGCGATACTGAATTTTATATTCTGATGCAATCTGAATTCCTCTGCGCAAATAATGAGCAGATATAAGAGATATCAGGCTTGGCAACAAGTTAATCCATTTAATATGCTCAGAAAAATATAATGTTAGTGAAAGATACAGCAATACCATAATGAAATAGGGGGCAATAAAATCAACTGCGATTTCAACAAAATATTTGGTGTACCTCGAAACGGGGTAAATGGGTGGTATAATACTTTTAACAGGTTTATAACTCGGGAAATAACCGCGTAATACGGTAATCACTAATAAAAGGGAATTAAGCATTAAAAAAATATCTTGGCTCTCGAATGGTGTTTTACCCCTCACACTTTCGTCGAAAAGAAAGGCGGTCATCCAACCGTAGCTACTAACAGCTGTAATAAGCATCAAAGAGATAACAACTTTTACAGCCGGTTCACCCGTTCTAAAAAAGAACAGTATTCTCTCTTTTACTATAAAAAAGATAAGTCCCATTATTCAACAATCCAGCTAAGTGCAGAGGCATCAGAATTAGAAGGTTTTAGTAAATCGAGCAGGGCTTTATCTAATAACTTATCACCATTTGCTTTGAATTCATCTATGGTTCCGTCAAATAATAGTTTCCCATCGTCTAACACACCGATATGAGTTGCTGCTTTATCCACGTAACCAAGATCATGTGATGAAAGAAGTACTGTGCGTTTATACTCACGATAGAGTTGTATAAATTCCAACAACTTTTTCGCGGTTATCGGATCCAACCCGGAAAAAGGTTCATCCAAAATTAAAAGGGTGGGTTTATGAAGCATCGCCGCACAGAGGCCAAGTTTTTTCTTCATACCGGTTGAAAAAGAAGCGATGGGTTTTTTTATGGAATCAGGGTCATCAAAAAAATGAGAGACAACCGAAGAACTGCGTGAGATATACTCATTACGTGTTAGTTTAAGCAGACGAGCCACAAACTCCAAATATGCGGAGCCTGAGAATTCTTCTATCAGTGGATTAGAGTCGAGAAGAACTCCTAATTGTGTTTTGATAAGTAGTGAGTGAATTTCATAATTGGTATCAAACAATGATACCGTTCCAACATCAGGCTTAAGTATATCAACTATGCAATTAAGCAAAGTTGTTTTTCCTGCACCGTTTTTTCCGAGAAGTCCATACACTTGACCTGAATTGATGTTGATTGTTACACCTTGTAGTGCCCGTTTTAAACCAAACGATTTATGAAGATTTTCAACTGCAATTATCATAACAAAAAAAATGCTTTCGTTTTATTTTCCATACCTGTGCTTACGCACCTTCCCAAACCGATGCTACCATTAGGGCAATACCTACAATTATTACAAACACCGCTACTCCGGCTCCTACTTTTTTAGACAAACGAAGCGACATTACCTGTATTTGATCCAGGTTTGTATGAGGGTACATCAGTATGAGTAGTCCTTGCGCTATTATCAAGCTGCCTAATGATAAAAGCAGCATATTTTTTGTAAATACCCCCTTACTTACTAGCAGAATAATAATATGCATTAAAATAATGGTAGATAGGATAAATCCAATAAATCGAGGTCCGCGATCAAAATTTACTTTTGCAAATGCTCGGAACTCTTGTTCGAATTGGGGAAGAACCCAAAAAGATTTTTCTTTTTGCCCAAAACCCAGCATATTTCTTATTACTACAGTTACCTCAATAATTTCCGGTGAGCTCAAACCCGACCAAACACATTTTTTCATAATTCAATAGCCTGCTCATTTTAATATCAAATTTATTTAATTTACCAATTAATTAAAAATTAACATAAGATAGAGATAACAATTTGAAAATGCCAAATTGTTAAATATGTTTGTAATAAGGTTTAGTAAGAAGATACACAATTACAATGATTAAAGATACATTAAAAGTCAATCGTTATTACGTTTTAGGAGTATGGCTTTTTGTAACACTTTTAGGTTATCTATTGTACAGGTGGTCATCTAACACAATTCTTTACGAAGAGCATGTTCAAATTGAGCAAATAGGTGAAGCCACCGCCAAAACAGTAATGCAGTGGAGAAAAGAGCGAATTGGGGATGCAAGATCACTTTCGCAATCTGACTTTTTTAGCTCCCTTTCACAAGAAATACTCGATAACCCAAAAAATGTAACTACCCAGAAAAGGATTAAAGATTTTTTTCAACTTATGTCAAGAAATCACGACTACCAGGATGTGTTTTTATTAAACAAATCAGGGGATGTTATTGTTTCATATACACGTAAGGGAATTCTTTATCAAAACACCAAACAACTCGCGTTAAAGTGCTATAAAACCGGGCAATTAATCGAATCAGATTTTTATTATTGTCCTACACACAAAGCATTACACTACGACGTTTTAGCACCTATTCGTGATGAAAAAGAAAACATCATTTGTATTGTAATACTTCGTGTTGATCCAACCGAATATTTTTATGAAAACCTCAATTCATACGGTTCTCATTTTGCAAGTTCTGAAGTACTATTAGGAAAGCAAGTTTCTGATACTGTGCATATACTTAATCCACTGAGGAGTATCAATAACGACAAACTTTCTCTAAAAATTGCTCGTTCACAAACAGAATCACCAATCATTCAAGCGGCACAAGGTAAGGAAGGCATAATAGAGGGTGTAAACTACAACGGTGTTGAAGTATTTGCTTTTATTACAAAGATACCAACAAGTGATTGGGTACTTTCTGTTCAGGTTGATAAAAGTGAAATTAAAAAAGATTTGATTTTTAGAGCGGGGATTGCTTTTGGATTAACAGTGATGATTATGAGTAGTATATTTCTGCTGAGTGCTTTCAAAAGCTCTCGAAAATCGAATAGATTACTTAATGATTTATTTAAAGATGAAAAAACTATTCGATTACAGAATGAAAAATACAAGTCTGTTATTTTAGCAATATCCGAGGCAGTAATCATTACTGATCAACAGGGACGCATAACTTCAATGAACAGTGTGGCTGAAAAACTCACAGGTTGGAGTGAGCTTGCAGCAATGAGTAAACCCATAGAAGCCGTTTGTGCAGTGCAAGAATTGGGTGCAACAACAAGTTCTTTACACCCATTAAGAAAATTGCTTACTGAGAACGTAACAGAATCACAAGAAAAGATTTACGCTTTATTACATCTTAACAAAAACACTACCCCTGTCTCAATATCCCCTGTGTTAATAAAAGATCAGTTCCAAGTATCCGGTGCTGCATTGATTATTCGTGATAAAACTCAGGAATTTGAAACCATCAGAAATATGTATCTAAATGAAAGGCGTTTGCAACAGGGTGAGACCTTGGCGCGTACCGGCTATTGGGAAATTGATGCTGCCGATATGATATATGAGGTTTCGGAAGGGACAAAAAAAATCTTGGGGTTGCAACAAAAACAGTTTCCTTATGCTGATCTACTCGCAATTATACATCCCGATGATTTGCAGAGAGTTCTTGAAAGACACATGAAGATTGGAAACGAAATCTTCTTCGATACCTATGAATTTAGAGTGATACATCCGGAAACGAAAAGTATAATTCATCTTTTAATTACCGCAGAGGTAGAACCTAATGGAAAAAAAGTATTTGGAGTAATTCAGGATATTACCGATGATAAAGTGATTGCAGAAGAACAGCATCACAATCTTCTCGTTAACGAGGCACTGTTAAAATTAAACACTTCAAAAGTAACTTGCGACAAAATTTTAGGATTAACTTTAGAATTAGGCGCAGGGATAGTACCCTATCAAACGGCTTATTTCTTTGATTACAACTCGGCGGAAGGTTATTTTGAATTAAGGAATTTATACAATGAGTTTGGCGAGGAATTGGATGTTGATGTTTACCGGAAATCTGATTCCGATACAACAGCTTTTTTGCAAACGATGGTTGATAGCCCCGAGCCATTTATAATGAACAGCGAGAGCAGTTTGCAAATCAGAATCAAACCACTCTATTGCTCAGTTGAATGTAATAATCTATTAGCAATTCCACTAAAAAAGGATATAACTCGAACCGCTGTTGTAATCTTTATCGGTAAAAAAGAGTTTAGCAAATTACAATACCACCACTTGGAGCGGCTGTTACAAGGAGCACTATTTGTACTTGATAAATTAATTAAGGATGAACAACTCCAAATTTACTCTGAGCGCCTAAAGGAATCCAACGAAACAAAGGATAAATTTGTATCAATTTTGGCTCACGATTTACGCAACCCATTTCATGCAATGATTGGAGTTGTTGATACACTTGAAGTTGGAATTCGTGATATGTCCAGAGATGACATTTTACGTTATGTAAGAATTCTGAGCCAATCAGTTTATAACCAATATAACTTACTCAATGAACTTCTTGATTGGACGATGATTCGTAACGAAGATTTTATCTTAACACTTTCGCCATTAAGCTTGCAAGAAGAAATTTCAAACGTTGTAAACTCTCTATTCTTAAATATTCAGCAAAAGCATATTGAATTTACAACTTCGATTGATAATGATTTGATAATAGAAGCTGACTCCAATATGTTCCGTTTGGTTATTCGTAACCTTTTGAGCAATGCTATCAAGTTCACAGGTGCCAACGGTATTATAAAAATAATTGCTCACCGAAACGATTTATATGCCCGCATAGAATTGCTTGATTCGGGGGTGGGAATTTCTCAACAGGATATAGAAAAAATTCTCTCTTCATCGGTTCGTTATACAACCGAGGGAACTAACCGCGAAAAAGGTACTGGGTTAGGAATTCAATTAGTACGCGAAATTATCGAAAAACATAAGGGGCACTTTGCAATTGAAAGCACTCGCGGCTTTGGCAGTAAGTTTATAGTAGAATTTCCCATAAAGCAATCTTAAATTATTTCTTAGTTTTAGTAATTTTAAAACAATAAAAAGTGAAATTTTTTCTTTAAAAAGCACTATAGTTTTAGGGGTATGCCTATATTTGCACGTTAGAAATTTTGAACGAATAGGAATAGAATGTTTTCAGGAACCGCTACCGCATTGATGACCCCTTTTAATAAGGATTACTCTATTGATTATGACTCATTACGCAACCTTGTTGAATACCAAATTGAGGGTGGAATTGACGCCCTTATTGCTTTGGGTACTACCGCAGAATCGCCGGTGTTATCGTTTGATGAGAGAAAAAAAATAATTGAAACGGTTGTTTCAGCTACACGTAAAAGAGTGCCTGTTTTAGTAGGTACAGGTACTAACGACACTATGGATGTTGTGTTATTTAATAAACAAGCAGAGGAGCTTGGTGCAGATGGATTGTTAATTGTAAATCCTTATTATAACAAAAGCACGCAAAAAGGTTTAGTGCGACACTTCACCTACATAGCTCAACGCACAAAATTGCCTATCATGCTCTATAACGTACCAAGCAGAACCGGTATGAATATGTTACCTGAAACGGTTATTGAAATTCACACCAAAAATAAAAATGTAATTGCCATGAAGGAAGCTTCAGGTGATATTTCGCAAATTGCAAAACTCACAGCTCAAGCCCCCTCTACACTTACAGTTTTTTCGGGGAATGATGATCAAACAATTCCTATAATGGCACTTGGAGCAAAAGGAATTGTTTCTGTTTTTTCAAACGTTTTTCCCTCAGAAATGGTAACGTTCACTAATCTGCTATTAAAAGGCGATTTTCAATCGGCTCAAAAACTTATCCCGTATTATTTACCTATGATGAATGCCTTGTTCGCTGAAACGAGTCCTGCACCTCTAAAATACATTAGTAGTGTAGTTGGTTTGTGCAAAAACGTAGTACGTATGCCGTTGATAGAAGTTGGCAAAACAACAGAAACCAAACTCAAGGAAGCATACAAATTAATTGGTGAGGCTACCCTTTAATGACCAAATCCATCTCCTACGGACTTATCGGAGCAAAAGGAAAAATGGGTAATGAGATTAGCACTGTTCTCGCGGAACATTCTGCAAATCTTGTATTTACTTATGATATCGAAGGGGAGTGGATGGGTTCAGAACCTGAGGTTATTATTGATTTTTCACTACCAACTGCGTTTGATAAAACTGTTGAGTATGTTAATAAATTTAAAATTCCATTGGTTATAGGAACTACCGGATTAAGTTCTGATCAAATGAACATTTTAAAAGAATTGAGCCAAAGCGTTGCTGTTGTTCAGTCGTTCAATTTTTCGGTTGGAATTCAGTTATTGCTAAAAAGTATTGAGGCAATTAAAGACCTAACGCAGGATTGGGATATCGAAATTACCGAAGTGCACCATCGCTTCAAAAAAGATAAACCATCGGGAACAGCGCTAATGTTAAAAAATGCTGTAGGAAGGGATGTCCCCATCTCATCACTCCGCTTGGGTAATGTTCCCGGCGACCACACTATTTCTTTTGGTGGATTAGGTGAGGTGATTTCCTTGAGTCATCATGCTATATCGCGTCGTACTTTTGCAGAAGGTGTTGCATTAGCAACGCATTACGTACTTGGAAAAGAAAAAGGCCTTTACACATTTAACGATGTTATAGAAAAAAGATAGAGATTAAAATGGATTCATACGAGATAATTAGGTTTATTGCCGAGTCACCAAAAAAAACACCTGTTAAAGTGTATATCAGCGGCACAGTTGAATCACCTGAATTAGGTGAAGGCGAAGAGTTTTATGGCGGAATCGGAATGGGAGTCTATTTCGGAGAACTTCGCACGTTTGAACAGTTTTTAGAAAAATACACACTTCAGATTAAATCATATAGAATAGAAACAGACAGAAGAAACTCAGCTGTTCCACTCTCAAATCTCGCTAAGTTTAACGCAAGAATTGAGCCCGGAGCTGTAATAAGGGATATGGTTGAAATTGGTGATAATTGTGTAATTATGATGGGTGCCGTTCTTAATATAGGCGCTGTGATTGGGGAAAAAACAATGATTGATATGAATACAGTTATCGGAGGCAGAGCGATAATTGGTAAGGACTGTCATATAGGAGCCGGCACAGTAATAGCCGGCGTGATAGAACCGCCAAGTGCTCAACCGGTAACCATTGGTGATGGTGTTGTCATCGGTGCTAATGCCGTCGTACTGGAAGGCGTTACTATTGGGAACGGTGCAGTTGTTGCAGCCGGTTCTGTGGTAATAGCAGATGTTCCTGAAAATGCGGTAATCGCAGGTGTGCCCGGTAAAATAATTAAATACGTTGACGAGAAAACTAAATCGAAGACCTTACTTGTTGAGGCACTTCGGAACATTAACCAATAGATTGTATCAGATTAACCAATGGTAAAAAAAGAAGTTCTTAAAGAGAACAAAATTGTTGTACAAAAATACGGAGGCAGTTCGGTAGCCGATTCCGAACGCATTCTCAACGTTGCTCAACGTGTAGCAAAAAAAGTTAAAAACGGCTACAAAGTAATTGTTGTCATTTCTGCAATGGGTAAAACCACCGATAACCTCATTAAACTTGCTAAACAAGTTTCAGCGGTACCCGATGCTCGTGAATTGGATATGTTGTTAAGCACGGGTGAGCAAGTATCGGCAGCATTGCTTTCGATGGCATTACGCGGACTTCAAGTAGATAGCAAATCACTGAATGCATTTCAGGCAGGAATTATAACCACCGAGAGCTTTAACGAAGCACGTATCAAACATTTTGATAGAAAAAAAATATCGGGCTTGTTAGGTAAACATAATGCCCTTGTTGTTACAGGGTTCCAAGGTGTAACCGAAGAAGGAGAGTTAACAACTTTAGGCAGAGGCGGCTCCGATCTTTCTGCTGTTGCCTTAGCCGCAGCGCTTGATGTGCCTTGTGAAATTTACAGTGATGTAGCGGGTATATACACTACTGATCCTAAACTGTATCCAAAAGCAAAAAAATTAAAATATGTATCGTACGATGAAATGCTCGAGCTCTCGGCAGCGGGTGCTAAAGTACTTCACGGTCGTTCGGTAGAAGTAGCCAAACGATTTAATATTCCCATTTATTGTGGGTCCTCATTTTCCGAAGAAGAAGGAAGCTATGTTATGCACGAAGATCTGATTATTGAAAAGGCCGTAGTAACCGGTCTTACTGCAATGGATAATCAAACCCAGGTGGTTCTTAAAAACCTTCCAATGGATTACGCATTAGTTCGAAACGTTTTTGCAAAAGCCGGTGAGGCCGGTTTAAACGTTGATATGATTTCTATAATCAATAACGAGAACGACCTTGCAGTCTCTTTTACTGTTATCGATGATAAAAAGAAACAAGTGCAACAATCCATTAAAAAACTTCTCAAAGGTATTTCGAACTATAGCGTTGAGTACCATTCCGGATATGTAAAACTTACAGTAGTAGGTATAGGCATGAAAACTGAAACCGGTGTTGCTTCAGATTTCTTTTCGGCTCTCAAAAATGTACCACTACGGTTGGTAACAACTTCCGAAATCAAAATATCTTGCCTAATTGAGCCCGCTCACAAACAAGAGGCAATTAACTCATTATGCAAGAAATTTAATCTCTAATATGTTAAGCCCCGTCGAAGTTCGTCATCGTATTCATGCAAATCCCGAATTAATGTTCGAGGAGTTTCAAACAACTGAATTGCTTGTTGAACAACTACAAGATCTGGAGGGCATTACCATTCATCGCCCTCTGCCTACGGGACTTGTAATTGAGTATAAGGTGAACGATGGGCCTTTTATTCTCTTTAGAGGGGATATGGACGCTCTTCCGATAAAAGAGGAAACAGGCGTACCCTTTGCCTCACAAAATGATTATATGCATGCTTGCGGACACGATGTGCACACGAGCAATCTCTATGCTTTTTTGTTGGAAGTGCTTGCCCAAAAGTTAAATAAAAACGTTTTGTTTTTATTCCAGCCCGGTGAGGAAGGTGGCGGCGGCGCTCAAAGGATTATTGACTCGGGAATTCTCGATAAATTTAATATTTCAAGGGCGGTAGCACTTCATGTAACCGACGATTACCCATTGGGTACTATTGCTACCACCAATGGTGTTTTGTTTGCTGCTGCAATCGAAATTAATATTGATGTTCGGGGTAAGTCGGCTCACGTTGCGTTCCCCGAAAACGGGAAAAATGCCCTCAAATCACTTCGCAAAACTCTCGATAGAATTGATAATTTCATTGAAAACTTAGAGGGCGTTGTTCTGTTTGGTAACGGAAAGCTTACCTCGGGAACCGCAAGAAATATCATCCCTTCACAGGCGCGAGCAGAGTGTACATTGCGTACCCTTTCAGCCGAAAGACAGCAAAGCATTATTAGTGAAATTCGTAAATTGGCTGAAACCACAGATTCAGAAATTGGCACTACAACATCGTTCTCGTTTAGCGTGCCCTTTACCGAAGTGGTTGTTGATAGTGCGCTGTATAACGCCGGCGTTAATGCCTTAAAAAACGATTTCGAAGTAATAGATTGTGGGTATAAACTTACCGCTGAAGATTTTGGACTTCTCTCTAAAAAATATCCCGCATTTATGTTTTGGCTTGGTACTTCAACAGGAGAAAAACACGGGTTACACACACCATTATTTTTTCCTCCGGACTCCACATTGGAGTATGGTACAAGGGCTTTTAAGCTTTTGCTTGACTCGCTTGCTGTTTAAATTCACGAATCACTTCTCGTAATACGTCAATAAATAAATCAACGGCGTGCTCGTCTATTATAAGCGGGGGTAACAACCGTATAACAGTATCGTGGGTACTATTGGTAATTACACCTTTTTCGAGCAAACGTGTTACTATTGGAGCAGAGAGCATGGGTTTTACGTCAATACCAACCATTAAACCTTCACCGCGAATTTCTGAGATAAAACCCGGAAATTCTAATGCAACTTTTGCAATCTCCGATTTTAAATAATCGCCAATCTTTTTTGCATTCTGCATGATACCGTTTTCGAACACTTCCTCAAGCACTACTAATCCTGCTGCACAACAAACGGCATTGCCACCAAAAGTTGTTCCGTGTTCACCTTTTTTAATTGCCGTGGAGAATTTTTCGTTAGTGAGAATTGCTCCAAGAGGCAATCCTCCGCCAATGGCTTTAGCAGAAAGAATGATATCTGGTTGCACATCAAAAAAATCGTGCGAAAAAGGTTTTCCTGTTCTCCCTATTCCGCATTGAATTGAATCGGAAACAATTGCAAATCCGTACTGATCACGAAGCGCACTAAGCTCGCTAACAAATTCTTCCGATGCCATAAAAATGCCGCCCTCGCCTTGCAAAAACTCAATAAACACAGCTACGGTATTGCTATCAACTTTTGAACGTAAATCCTCAACATCGTTAAACACAATGGTGCCAATATTTGGGAGTAAAGGTTTGAAAGGTTCTTTGTATTTAGATTTATCTGTAAGAGTCATTGCCCCATAGGTTCTTCCGTGAAAGCTGTTGCTCATCGAAAAAATAGTTTTATCGGGACCGTAAAAGGCACGAAGAATTTTAATAGCTCCCTCAACGGCCTCTGTTCCGCTATTGGTTAAAAAAGCACGATACATTTTTGAATATTTGAGAAGCTTCTCGGTAAAAGCTATATGAACGTCGGTAACAAATAAATTAGAAAGATGGGCAAATCGGGAAATCTGTTTGCTCACTTGTTCAACAATTTTTGGATGCGCATGCCCTAAAGCATTAACTGCAAGACCTCCTAAAAAATCTAAATACCTTTTTTCGTTTTTATCGTAAAGGAAGTAACCTTCGCCTCTTGTTATCTCAATAGGTAAGCGATTGTAAGTGGGGAGGAAAAGAGATTGTTCTTGTTCCAAAACATTCATAATAATTCTCAAATTAAGTTCACGCAATTATAAAAAAAAGACGCGATAAACGCGTCTTTTTAAAAGGAGTATGTCAAAAAAAACTTAGCAACCGCCAAGAACTCTCTTAACTTCTTTTTTAACAACTTTTTTATTTTTGTTTTTCTCAATTAACTGAGCGAGTTCAACTTGTGCACGCTTGCGGAATAAGTCAGTATCTTTTGCCTGCCGTGTTGATAAATCGGTTGGTGGTTGATAATTAAGAATCTGAGATTTTACAGCGTCTAAACCACCTGCAAGAACAGAGATTTCATCTACGCCTAAATTCATTGCTACTACAGCAGCAGCTTTGCCGGATTGCTCGGTATCTGCTATAATAACGTATTTTTTACCTCGAATGTTAAGTTGCTTTTTGCTCTGTTTTTCGAACATCTGAGCGGGTGTAATATTAACCGCACCGGGAAGTGTAAAAGCAGCAAACGATTTTTCATCTCGAGTATCTATTACTACATACTTTTTGTCTTCGTCCAAAATACGAAATACCAATTCATCGGGTGTCATCATCTTAAATTGATATTCGCTCACATATTCTTTGTCTTTTACATCGGCCAGTAAAGTAGATTTCCTTTCGGGAAGAAATAATGCAATAATACCTAAAACAACAGCTACTGCTGTAAGAGGTACAAAAAGTCGAGCCGGAGTTGGGTCAGGTTTATCAACTTTGTTCACCTTGCGCTCAATAATGCTTACGCCCCAGAAAGCTCCCACTGCCATAACTGTTAGCAAAAATGCAAACAAACCTTGCGACATTCCGAGTGTTTCAAAAATTTGTGGACTTCCCATATTTGCAGCTTTGTACAAACCTTCAAACATAGGGTAACCTTCGGCAAAAATGAATACACCGATAAATGCACCGCCAATAAATATCATTGCATCAATTTTACCAATGGCAGCACCGCAGAAACTTGTTCCGGGGCAATAGCCGCCAAGGATGAAACCAAGTCCCATGATAAGGCCTCCTGCCAAAGCAGACCATAAAAAGGTTGGGTTAATATACACCAAGCCAATATCTAAGAAACCATAATGAGTAAGTGCTATAACACCAAACATGGCGGTAACACCTGCCGTAAAAAATACCCTCAGCACTGTAAAATCGTAGCCATAAAACAGTCCAACAAGCTTTTTAGAAGTTGAAAAACCTGCTTGTTCGAGGATTATGCCAAAAGCGACACCTATTACAAGTGCGACAATAAAATTAAGTTCGTTGCTAATAATATCAGGAACTAACGGTCCCATGGCAAATTCCTTTCTTTATAACCACATTTTTCTGAAGAAGTAAGCGAATGCATAAGCACCGCCAAAGATTGCCATCATGGTAAGCAATCCACCGGTAGAAAGCACAGCCATTCCGCTTAGTGCCGAGCCGCTGGTGCAACCTCTTCCGAGCTGAGCTCCAAGACCAAAAAGGGCTCCGCCAATGAGTGCTGAGACTATACGCACCTTCGATTGAATGTGTGGTCCGTGTTCCAATACTAAGTTAAGGCGATTGGAAACTAACCCGGAAAGGAAAGCTCCAATTACCACGCCGATCACTTCAAAAACGAGCCAGTTTTTTAATGGTGAGTTTTCATGTTCTTTTAAGTAATCCTTGTAAAAGGTGGCATTTGCAGTATGCTCGGGTGTAACTGCATTTACGGTTGCAATAACTCCGCTTTTAACTGCTCCGCTTGCACCCAAGCCTCTACCCGTGATGAAGATGGTTGCAAGAAGTAATAATCCCAACAAAAATCCGGCCAAATACGGATTCATATATTTTGTTGCTTCAGCATGATTCTGCATAATTAATTTCCTTTTTCTTCGTTAACAGAAGGGGTAACTTCTCTTGGTTCATCATCTTCAAGTTCTTCGTAACCGGTAATCATTGCTTTTAAATTGGATGTAACGGTGTGTCCGGTTGTCATTAAATAAAGATGTGCAACAATAAACGCAATAAGTGCAAACGCACCTAATGTATGCACAACCGCAGCAACCCAAAGTGAATCGATGTTTAGTGATTCGATAACAAATTGCTGTGGGTATCTATAAAACATATAGAGTAAACCGGAAAAAACCATAACGGGAATAACCAGTACTTTCAATCCTAAATACACTAACCGTTGCAGTGGATTAAGTTTACTTAATACGGTTTTTTTAGTGGGGTGAGGTGAATCCTTAAAAATGCCTAACAAATAAAAGTTCACCTGTAACTTTAAGTTTTGTAATGTGGGTATATATTGTTTCCACTCGCCGGTGGTAAAATGCCAGAAAATGGCAAAAACAATTAGTATCATAAACATTACTGCTGCAATGTTGTGATACTTTACCGCATTTTCGAATCCAAGAAATGTAAAGCTTCCGTGTATTTCAAATCCGCTAAAGGCAAGAAAGAAAATTAATAGTGCTTGCATCCAATGCCAAAAGCGTTCGAAAGCTTTGTAGATATATACTTTTTTAAAGTTCGTTGAATCACTCATAATACTAAACCTCTTGTGATTTCTTTTTCTTGCGTGATGAAACAACACGTACTGTACCGTGTGTAGCTACTCCAAGGAATGTTAGAAGAATCATTCCTACACCTGCTGTTTCTACCAAACTGTTATAATCTCTTCCCGGCATATAAAAATCGTTTAAGCCGGCTAATCTACCGTTATCTCGGGTATGACATTCGATACACTGTACTGTTTTCTCTTTTGAAGAAACCATATGATTTAATGGCCAATACATTTCGGTTTCAATAAACGATATTTGCCCACTAAACGGGAGATTCACGTCTTCCATACCGATACGCGAAGCACGTTGCCAATCAAAATCTTTCCAAAGTGCTCCCTCGCCTTTTTCTGTTGAAAAAAGTTTTGGTTGGATAAGAATTTTATTCACGGGGTCAAATGGTTGACGCGCTTTGTGAATTTTAACAGGAATGATTTTAGAATCATGGTCACTGTAGGAACCCTTAAGAGTGTTAATTTTTAATGGTTTTGTTGTATCATTTACTACATCACCAAGCAAATAATGGTCGGCGGTACCGTTAAACCAAATATAATCGGGTTTAACATTTCTATCCCAAGTAAAAGTACCTTTGATACTTAAGTAGGTATGATTACCGAGCGAATCTTCGATATGAAAGGGCTCTCCGTTACGTAATTTACCAGCGGTTGACCAATCCCAAGACATTTTAGTTGAGTTTACTTTTGCATATTCGGGTATATGACAACTCTGACAAGCAACTTTAACGGTATGCTCGTTAAGCATGCTCTCGGCGTGTGGCTCGTTGGTATGACACTGCTCGCAGCTCGAACGGTCGCGATTCATTGAGGAAAGCGAATACACTTTGCCAAGCATTTGGTGGTTTTCGGCGGTATGACAATCTACACAAACTAAATCCACACCATCAGCGGCCATGTGCACATCAACGGATTTATCAGGGCTAAACATAGATTTTTCTAAGTCACCGTGTTTTACGTTGTTACCACCACCGCCAAAGAAATGGCAAGTTCCGCAGTTATCACGTTTTGGACGGCCAATATGCTGAGCGATTTCTGTTAAATTTAAATTTGCAGTTGGGTAACCGGCAAGTTCATTGCCCTTTGAGTAGGTACCTGAATTATCATGACATACCATACAGTCAACGTTTTTGGGGTCGGTGTAAGTGAACATAGAATCAGTCATACCAAACCCGATATGGCATTTAGCACAACTTTGTTCATTACCTTGAGTACCAATACAAAAATTGTTTACAGCATTCCCTTTGCCTATACGAACGATACCACGACCTTCAATGTATTCTTCGCGCTCCCAATTCCAATGCGAAGATTTCATTATTTCTGTGTGGCGTTCGGTGTGGCAGGAGATACATGTTGCAGTTACTTCTTGTGGGGTAGCAAAATTTTTCTGAAGTTCAGGGAGTTTGCTGTGGTCAACTGAGGGGACATGCTTTTTAGCATATTTTTCCTTGAGGAGTGTTAGCCGTGCTTCGGATGTTTCCGTGGGTTGCAGAAATATCACCACACTAAGCAGTATAACCCCTATCAATGAAAGGGAGAGAATAATCTTTCTCATATTTAGGCCCGGTCCTGATTTAACGTGTTAATTAACGTAAGTGTGATGCTAAATTAAAAAAAAAGATTCTTAAAAGATTAAAAAATATTCAATTATTAAGACTTAGTCTTAATAAGAGATAATAAAAATTAATAATCTTCATTTTATGCTTATTACAGAATAGAAATAGTGTGTGTAATACCCACTCCCTCGAAAGGAATTTTGACGATGGAAGCATTGATTGCTAAATCGGTAGGGTAAACCGGAAGTGTGTTAAGCATCAGCCCTTTAATCAACCGAAGTGCTATAGCATGAGTTACAATAAAAACCGAATTGTATGGGCTTTTCTCCAACTCTACAAAAAATTTGATAAGCCGGTCTGCAACTTGTTTATATGATTCTCCTCCATCTGGGGGAAACCACTCCCACCGTGCAGATTTATTGTGTTCGTAATCAGGTGCGGCATTCATTTCCTGTTCAGTCATTCCGGCAAATTTACCCAGATTGTGTTCCATAAGTTCGGCTCTTGGAATGAGAGGAACAGCAAATTTTGCGGCAAATGGTGCTGCTGTTTGTATGGTACGAACTAATGTTGATGTGAAAATAACGTCAATGTTTTCCTCAAAACTACTTGCAGCATCTGAAGCTTCCTGATGTCCTTTTGCGGAAAGGGGAAAATCTAAATGCCCGGCGATAATCTTTTTTGCATTGGCTTCGCTCTGAGCATGTCTCATTAGATAGATATTTTTCATAAATATACAATTTTATTGTTCTGATATGCATTAA
>CALKUG010000197.1 GCA_937996765.1 uncultured Ignavibacteria bacterium | reverse complement strand
AAATATTATCTTTTTCATAAAACACTATTTTTTTAACTACCAAATGTACAAATTTCTTTGGCGTTACTACTAATGGGCAACTCCGATACCATGTATATAAACCAATACGCCCCCAAAATAACCGGTTAAAAAAATCAAAATACACCCAACAATTGCCAAAATGAAATTAAGACTTCGTTCCTGAATTGTTGGCGAGTAGTTAAATTCGGCTTTGAAAGCGCGAAAAAGAGTTTTGATTTTTGCAATAAATACAATTGAGAAAAAGATTACCGTAAGAGTTGCAATATCTTCGTGAAGAGAAACAGCTTCTGTTTTTACTAATTCTAACTCCAGTGCGGAATCAATGAATCTTTGTGCTGCCATGTTTCCTGTTAAAAGAGCAGGAAACAACATTACCACACCGGCAACAAGTAAAAACAATGAAATCCGAAGAATCTCTTTTCGTGGAACAAAGGAGTTTACTATTTCGGTCAATGTGTAGAAAACTAATATTGCAATGGGAAAATGAGTAAGAAACGGATGAAAATCCATTTAGTGTCTCCGAAAAAGCTTTTTCATAACATTATGCCTGAATGCAAAAAGTCCAAAAAGTGAGAGATAAACAATAGGATCTATAATCAGTGCTAACCATCGATTATTAAAGGAGGTAAACTCTACTTCATCCACCATACAAACACCGCCATCACGCTCCTCAAACCGATGGTGATGTTGCCATTGATACACAGGACCCTTAATCTGCGAATCCGTTATAACACGAAACGGCTCCACCTGCGAAATAGCAAGCTCCCAATCGATGGTAAACAAAACAAAGTTTAATCTCATAGTAAGAGTTGAGTTTTGCTTTAAAGGTATTTCGGAAATATAAACAAGTTCAAGAAAAGGGAATGGCGGAGAAATCTTTATAGCATTATTGGTATCCAAATGAAAGACAAACAATGAGTCTATATCTGTATTAAGTACAACCGATTTCTTAAATACCATAATTTAATAGCCAACTTTATAGAGTATTAGTCCTTTTGAGGGAAATGCTTCCCCCGCTTGCGAACGGTCTTTACTTCTTAAAATTTCTTTAATATCTTTTGGCGAACCTTCTTGTTTTGAAGTTCTCATAATAGTACCAACCATTGTTCTTACCATACCATGTAAAAACCTATCAGCACTCACATAAAACAAAAATCTATTACCAAACATTCTCCATCGGGCAGAACTTACAGTGCAAACAGTGTTTTCTTGTTCTTTTAAATTTTTGGTTAATGCTGAGAAATCATGCATTCCGGTAAACTCGTCGCTTAATTTGTTTAAAAACCTTAGATCGAGATTGTGATGTACGCGGGCAGAAAAGCGATGATAAAAAGGATCCTTCTCCCTACTAACAATATAGAGATAACTTCTGGATTTAGCGCTAAAACGTGCGTTAAACCCTGAGGGAGCCAATTCAACAGACTTAACGGAAATACTCGAAGGTAATAGCACATTTAAAGAATATTTAAACTTATAGGTATCTATTTCAATCGGAGATAAAAAGGAAGCCACCTGCCCTAACGCATGAACACCTGCATCGGTTCGTCCTGCACCCGTTGTTGCAATATCGGTTCTTAGCAAAATACTTAAAACCCTATTTAACTCGCCTTGAACAGAAATAACTTTTGGCTGAAATTGCCAACCATGAAAATCTGTTCCATCGTAAGAAAGCTTAATTGAATAAATAAACACTAATGAATCCGAAAAATTACAGAAAACAAATCTA
>CALKUG010000196.1 GCA_937996765.1 uncultured Ignavibacteria bacterium | reverse complement strand
TTATGGGATTTGTTTGCGGCTTAAACCCATTTCTCCCCACTCCTTTAACTATTAAGGCATCACCTTCATTAGAAAAACTACATCCTAAGCTTTCCATAATTGAACGTGTAGATTTTACATCTTCGCCATCGGAAAGATTAGAAATTTTGGAAGTACCCTCAGCCATAGCAGAAAATAGAACAGCACGATGTGAAATAGATTTATCACCGGGTAAAGAGAGCTCGCCTTTTAGCGATTCCACAAAACTAAATTCTTTAATATCATCCATCAACGTTTGTTGCTCCACTGCTCAATTAATTCCTGTGTTTTTTCGTTTTTTGAAAGCTCTTCCGAGTATTGCCCAAGCAATGAGCGTTGTCTTGCAATTTCATATAAAGTTACAGCTGCTGCAACCGAAACATTAAGACTTTGTACCATGCCGTGCATGGGGATGAAATATAGATGATCGGCAAGTTTTTCTGCTTCCTGACTAATACCCCTATGCTCATTTCCCATTACAATGGCAACTTTGCCGGTAAAATCATATTCATACAGCGATTTTGCCTCAGGGTTGCACGAGGAGGCGTAAAGAGTAAAGCCTTCGTTTTTTAAATTTTGGTAGCAATCGGGAATCGAAGGTTCTCTCATCTTTTCAACCCACTTGAATGCGGAGGCGGATGATTTCTTCCCAATTCGCGGAAATTTCTCGATAGTGTAAACCAATGAAACTTTGGGAACTCCCACTGCATCGCATGAACGAAAAATCGCGCTCACATTGTGGGGGTCATGAATATTTTCGAGTACAACTCTTAGTGAAAATTGTCGAAAGGAAGCAACTTTCGTTAGCTTGTTTAGTCTCTCCGTGGTGGGCATTTACTACTCTTTTTCTATTACGAGTTTGTAAATACGCTTGGCATTATCCCCACGTGCTCTATCATATTTTAATGAATCAGTATCTGTAAGATTAAGATAAAATCTAATTACCGGTATAAGCCCGTCCAAGGCTTCTTCTTCAGTCGGTGCCCAATTTTCGCAACCTTTAACCGATTTTACCAAGGCGTTATATCCATCCAGCTCTCTACTTACCACAACATCAAGAATCATTAATAACCTTTAGATTCCGTCTTTTCACCTAAAACAATTTTTACGCTTGCACTGGCACCAACTCTATCGGCACCACCTGCAATCATTGCTTCGGCATCTTCTTTAGTTCTGATACCTCCGCTTGCTTTAACACCCATAGTAGAGCCAACAACAAAACGCATTAAAGCAATGTTGCCAACTGTAGCGCCGGCTTTTGAAAACCCTGTAGAAGTTTTAACAAAATCAGCACCTGCTTGTTTGCAAATTAAGCAGGATTTTACAATTTCTTCGTCTGTAAGTAATGCAGTTTCAAGAATCACTTTAACAATGGCTCTTTCCTTTTTGGCGGAAAGAACTACTTGTTGAATATCGTTAAAAACATAATCCCAATCACCTGCTTTAACACGCCCAACATTGATGACCATATCTAATTCTTGTGCACCATTTTTAAGGGCATCTTCTGCTTCAAAACGCTTAGAGGCTGTGGATGTCGCTCCTAAAGGGAATCCAATTACTGTGCAAACCTTTACAACGGTATCCTTGAGCAATGAATGCGATAATGCAACATATCCGGGATTAACACAAACCGATGCAAAGCTATATTCTTTAGCCTCAGCGCAAAGCTGTATTACTTCTTCTGGCGTTGCCTCTGCTTTTAGCAATGTATGGTCAATCATCGAAGCAAGTTTAGAGTCACTTATCTCCTTCCCAACTCCTAACCCGGCTGAAATTCTTTCGGCACCGGATTTTACAATATTTTTAACAGCGTTTGGTTGAGTTACTACATTTCTTTCCCAACCTTTACAACTATCATCCTTGCAATAAAAATTTGTAAGAGATTGTTCCAAAAGTACTTCACTGATTATTCTATCAACTCTTGCGGTACTCATTTAGTTTTCCAATTTAGAATATGCTTTTAAAGTATTCGACATTAACATTGCAATGGTCATCGGACCAACACCACCGGGTACAGGGGTGATAAAGGAAGCTTTTGGTGCAACGCCTTCAAAATCAACATCACCTGTTAATTTGTAACCTTTTACTTCGTTTGAATCTTCAACCCGATTAATTCCCACATCAATTACTACAGCTCCCTCTTTTACCATGTCCGAGGTTATAAAATTGCTTACACCTATGGCTGCAATCAATATGTCTGCTTGAAGAGTAAACTGTTTGAGGTCAGGTGCAGCAGAATGGCAAATAGTAACAATGGAGTTGGCAAATTGTTTTTTCTGCACCATAATGTTTGCAATCGGTTTACCTACAATATTGCTACGGCCAACCACCACCACATGTTTACCCGAGGTTTCAATTTCATATCGTTTTAGTAATTCTTGCACTCCGGCGGGGGTACAGGGCAAAAGTGTATCGTTACCGATTACTAAATTTCCAACGTTGTAAGGGTGGAAACCGTCAACATCTTTTTTGGGGTCAATTGCGGAAATAACTCTATTTTCGTTGATATGTTTTGGAAGAGGTAATTGAACTAAGATGCCATGAATCTTTGAATCAAGATTATAAGCATGAATAAGTTCAAGTAGGTCGTTTTCAGTAATTGTAGAAGGTAACTTTTCAGTTCTTGAATACATCCCAAGTGCAATACAGCTTTTGCCTTTACTTTTCACGTAAACTTCGCTTGCCGGATTCTCTCCAACCAAAATAGTTACAAGTCCGGGCACTTTTTTACCCTTTTCGACAAGTAATACAACCTGTTCTTTTATTTCAGATTTAATCTGGTCGGCAGTTTTTTTACCATCCAAAATAATCATTGATTTTCCTCAGAGGTGTTTTCAACAGTTTCGGCATTATTGGGAACTGAAGAAGAAGTTTTTTCAAATTCAGGGAAGAAAATTCGTTCAATCGCAACAGTTGCACCCGTCTCAATATCAATAGTTACAAACATTGCGGATATATGAACATCGTTTACGGCTGTCTCGTATTTTTGCGGTGTCTGATATAAAAATCTGTTCAAAGCAGGTACTACCTTCATTCCGATAACAGATTCATAAGGTCCTGTCATACCAACATCGGTAATATAGCCGGTACCTTGTGGGAATATTCTCTCATCCGATGTTTGTATATGTGTATGTGTTCCCACTACACAACTCACTTTACCATCAAGAAAATATGTTAACGAAAGTTTTTCGGCTGTCGCTTCGGCATGAAAATCTACAAAAACAATATTGGTTTCTGTTTTAATTCTTGGTAACACGGCTTCTGCCACTCTAAAGGGACAGTCGATGGCACTCATAAAGGTTCTACCTTGCAGATTTAACACAGCAACTTTTGCCTTTGGGTGCTCGTGAATAAAATATCCTTTTCCATAGGTACCACGAGGGTAATTGTGAGGTCGGAGTACATTTGGCATAGTTTTCAAACATTCTTGTGATTGAGGTCTATCCCAGGTGTGGTTGCCGCCGGTTATTACATTAACACCGAGGCGAAATAAAACATCGGTTTCTTTTTGCGTAATCCCTTTGCCATCACAGGCGTTTTCGCCGTTAGCAATAACAACATCAGGTTTGTATTTTTGCAATAAAGTAGGTAGCCAAGTTTCGAGCATTGTCATGCCCGGTTTGCCTATAATATCGCCGATAAAAAAAATGGTAATTGATGACATAAAACTCTTTATTTTAGGTCTCAAAATATATTCATATTTGGCGACGCATAAAAGTTCGCAAGTATCTATTTTCTACCTTTTTAGCTAAATTAACAGGTCACATCGCTTGACGCAATACTTTATTTTTGAAGATATTAAAGATGCATCGGTAAACTCAATTCCCTATTGCATTATAGATTTTGAAACAACGGGTCTTTCTCCTAAAAATTCTCGTGTAATTGAAGTAGGTGCAGTAAAGGTTTTACACGGGGAAATTGTAAGTACGTTTACAGCATTAGTGAATCCCAAATCAGATATTCCTTATGAAATAACTGCATTAACAGGAATCACTAACGCGATGGTGAAAAGAGCCAAGCCATTTGAAAAAATAGCAAACGACTTAATGAAATTTGTAAGCGATTCTGTAATGGTGGCTCATAATTTTAAGTTCGATGCCGGTTTTTTTACAGCAGAATTTGAGCGTGTAGGCAATTCTACACAAATAAATGGACTCTGTACTGCTAAACTTTCACGAAGACTCATCCCAGAAGCCGGCAAATACAATTTAGAATACCTTGTCGGATTTCTGGGCATTCCACTTACACGAGCACATAGAGCTTTGGAAGACGCTACAGCAACAGCCCTTTTGTTTATTGAATTATTGGATCGGTATAAGCAGGTATATCCTAAATCAACACTACAAGAATTAGTACGTTTTTCGGAATCCCCCAACCCCAATAAATTTGTTAAAAGTCCAAGGAAATTTGGTAAAGCATTTTACGAGTTACCCGACACACCGGGTGTATATTGCTTCCTCAATAATCAAGGCGAAATAATATATGTTGGGAAAGCTAAATCGCTTAGGAAAAGATTATTTGGTTACATAAGGGAATCATCCGATTTTAAGGCAAAACGGATTTTGCGCAAAGGCAATTCCTTACAGACATTTTCAACAAACTCCGAACTTACTGCGTTACTTACTGAAGCTGAGTTAATTAAACAGACTGACCCTACCCAGAATGTGATGCTTAAGAAGTATTTTCATAAATCTTTTCTACGCATTGATCGCCTTAAATCATTCCCTGTTCCGGAGTTGGTCAATGAGATTTTTAACGATGGAGCAGATTATTTTGGTTTATTTGCCGGAAGACGAGACATCAGAAAATTTCTCGAATTGTTAGAAAAGTCGTTTATGCTAAGGGAGTGTTCCGATGCCAAATTAGCCAAGGGAGTAGAATGCTATTTAGCCAAAATAGAAAGATGCACTGCTCCTTGCAACAATGGAAACGCAGATTTATATAGTAACGAAATTGAAAGATTATATACCTTCTTAAGTGGTGATAATTCCTACGCATTGAAAAGATTGGTGGACAAAATGAAGTTGTTTTCGGACCAAAGAAGGTTTGAACATGCTTCGATGATGAAAGACCTGATTCAGGACCTAATGAAACAAGTTAATAAAATCGCATTACTTGGTGAGCCACTAAACAAAGCAAATGTTCTTTTTGAAATACGCGGTGGTGTAACCCCCGATTATATTCTTTTTAAGGAGGGTAAAGTCTATATTAAAGATTATATGTTAGACACTAACCGCATGTTTTATAGTGAGTTAGAGTCTTTTTATTACAATCACACTTTATTTAACTCATTACCCAACGAAGAGGACTTAGAAAAAATCAAAATCATCATTGGATGGGTAATTAAAAATAAAGAATCAGTCAGTATCCATTATTTAAAAAACTATAAGTCATTGGAGCAGCTCGCCTCTCGCCTTTCTTCAAAAAGATTTACCGAAGGTAGCAGTAAACAGCAACTTTTTGAACTATCGGATTTGCTCGATTAGCAACTATCTCTTCATCAAAAAACTTCGCCATTTATCAACAACAATTCCATTTCGTACTTTAATTTAACCACCCACCATAATTAATCAGTTGCTAATTTTCTTACCCTGTAAGTTTCATATTCATTAAAAAGTTAGGTTGATTATGAAATATACCGTTATCATTTTGCTTTTGTTAGGGAGCTCAATTTACGCATCTTCAATTTACCCTTTGGTTGAATATCAGAAAGCTTACAACAAAGGTACAAGGAACTTTAATGGAACCCCGGGGCAAGGTTATTGGCAAAACTCAACAGACTACGATTTGAAGGTTTCATTTGAACCTAAATCGGGTGATATAAATGGGTCAGGCACAATGCAATACTTCAATAATAGTCCTGATACTCTAAAATCCATTCAATTTCGTTTATTACACAATCTCTACAAATTCGGTGCGGCAAGAGATATTGAGTTTGAAAAAGAGGATTTGTTTGATGGCGTGATGATTAAGCAACTAAAAATAAATGGTGCTCTTATCAACATGGATGATGTAAAACAAGCAATCCACGATAAATCAAATTTGATAATTCCTTTAAGAAACAGTCCTATAAAGCCGCGAAGTACCACTTCAATAGAAATAGAATGGCAGACTAAATTGCCTAAGAAAACTCGTCTTCGGATAGGGACCTATGGTGATTCAACTTTCTTTTTAGGATATTTTTATCCGCAAATTGCTGTTTATGATGACTTAAACGGATGGGATAGAACATATTACAATGGTGTGAGTGAATTTTATCAGGATTTTTCAAACTTTAAAATTTCTTTAACGTTACCGGCTGAATATATGGTCTGGGGAACGGGAGAACTACAAAATAGTACTGAGATATATCCTGAGTACGTTCAGAAACGATTGCAGATAGCAAAAAACTCTGATTCTGTAATTTCCATTGTCTCGGCAACAGAAGCTAATGAATTAAGAGCTATGAATGTGGGTAAAGAAAGTAAAACGTGGATATTCCATTCCAAACAAGTACCTGATATTGCATACGGCATCAGTTCTTTTTATGCTTGGGATGCAACTTCGGCTGTAACGGACTCTTCAAAAAAGAGTAGAATTTTGGTTCATAGTTGCTATAATCCAGGATCACTGGATTTTTACGAAGTAGCAGAACTCGCAAAAAAATCGATCGAGTATTTTTCTCATACACTTCCCGGTGCCCCATTCCCCTTTCCTCAGCAAACCGTGTTTAATGGTAATGAAGGCACTGAATTCCCAATGATTATTAACGACGGCTCTTTTGAGCAACGGTTTATGTCAGTTTATGTTACCTCTCATGAAATTGCACATCAGTATTTCCCGTTTTATGTGGGGAGCAATGAACAACTCAACGCTTGGATTGATGAGGGAATGGCTGTATTTCTCCCCTACGAATTACAGTTAGCGCTTGAACCATCCTTTAACTTTGTAAGTAGAAATATGGATAATTTTGGAATATTGGGTTCACGCCGTCAACATGTATCGTTAAGCGAATCAACTTATAAATTGCGAAAACCCGAATATGATTATACCGCTTATGCTCATGGTTCTATTGCTATTTATATGTTACGAGAAACAATGGGTAGAGATAAGTTCAACAAAACACTTCAAAAGTTTATAAAAACATGGGCTTATAAACATCCAACGCATTACGATTTTGTTTATTTCTTCTCCCGTGAAATGGGCGAAAGTGCAACAAGTATTGTTACACCCTGGTTTATGGAATCCGGCATTGCGGATTTAAGCATAAACAAAGCGAAACAAAATGGTAAAGAAATAGAACTAACCATAGAGAAATTGGGCCGCTTCCCTATTGCAACCGAGGTTACTCTCACTGATGCAAGTGGTAATACTGAAAAAACAATGATACCTATTACGGCGTGGGGTGATAAAAAGGAAGCAGTTGTAAAGGTTAAAACACAACTCAAAGTTGTTAAGGTAACCTTAGGCGGATTATACTTCCCGGATAGTGATAAAAGCAATAATGTTTTAGAATTATAGATTCAATTTGATTTAAAGGAATAAAAAAGCCGCATATCAGCGGCTTTTTTATTAAATGTTCTCTCCACCATAATCAGGAAAATAATTTTCCATTTCAGGCTGATTACTACTTTGAGATTTTTGGGTTATCTGAATGTTTTCTTTGTATAGGTGATACTGCTCTTCGTTAGATTTATCGAGCGAGTTAGCCAAGTTGTACAGTAATTTCTTGGCAATATCAGGGTAGTTGCGGACAAGTATATCTATGTTGCCTTCAATTCTGTGAAGAGTACAATCGGTTTCGGCAACAACGGTAGCAGTGCGAGGGCGGCCCAAAATAAGACTCATCTCACCAAACAGGGTACCTGCTTTATCGTTCTCGGCAACCTTAAGGTCGTTTTTATAGATGCCCACTCTTCCGGATTGAAGAATAAAAAGACTGTTACTCATTTCACCTTCACGTATTATCACTGTTCCTTGAGTGTACAACAACATAATTTTCTCGCCATTAACTGTTCGAAAAACTCATTAAATAAGCTTTAATAAACTTATCAATATCACCGTCCATAACCCCTTGAGTGTCGGAGGTTTCAACATCTGTACGATGATCCTTAACCATATTGTAGGGATGGAAAACGTACGACCGGATTTGACTACCCCATTCAATTTTCATTTTGCCCTTTTCAATCTCTTCCTTAGCTTCGTCGCGCTTTTGAAGTTCCAATTGATAGAGTTTTGATCGGAGTAATTTCATTGCGTTTGTTTTGTTCTGCAACTGCGAGCGTTCTGATTGGCAAGCAGCCACAACACCTGTTGGTAAATGGGTTAAACGGACAGCAGTTTCCACTTTGTTAACGTTCTGCCCGCCTTTACCACCTGAGCGGTAGGTGTCAATTCTCAAATCTGCAAGATTGATATCTATTTCAATTTCGTCATCAATTTCAGGAATAACAGCAACCGCAGCAAACGAAGTATGTCTGCGTTTATTTGCATCAAACGGTGATATTCTTACTAAACGGTGTACACCGTTTTCAGCTTTCAGATAACCAAAAGCGTATTCACCGGTAACTTGCAAGGTGGCACTTTTGATTCCTGCACCTTCTCCGTCTAATAGGTCGAGAATTGTAGCTTTAAATCCACTAATTTCTGCCCATCGCAGATACATACGCATCAGCATATCCGCCCAATCCTGTGCTTCTGTTCCACCTGCACCACTGTTTATCGAAAGAATACAGGAGAATTTATCATCAGGACCGGAAAGCATATTCTTAAATTCAAGATCTTCGATTTCTTTAACAAGAACTTTTTTCTCTGATTCAATTTCAGAGGCAAATGATTCATCATTTTCGGAAGCAGCTAATTCAATAATCTCTCCGAGAGAGTCATATTTCGCTTTTATGCCACTCCACAAATCAACCCAGATTTGTAATTCCTTTGCGCGTTGAAGTACTTTTTGGGCAGCACGTTGATCTGTCCAAAAATCCGACTCCTCACTTTTTGCTCTTAATCCTTCAATTATTTTTGATTTTTCATCTAAGTTAAAGATAACCTCGTAATTTGGAGATTCTTTCACCTAATTCTTTAACTTCTCTTATTTCATTTTCGTACATCGAATAACCTTTACTTAACAACTAAATATACAAATTCTCAACAGAATTAGTTGCCCGTTAACTTTTGAGAAAGATATAAATCTACATTTTCAAATACAAATTCTGATTCCGTCAAAGGATTATAATCCACAACCAAATCAAAATTCATTTTCCTATACCACGTATATTGCCTTTTAGCAAAATGTCTGGTAT
>CALKUG010000195.1 GCA_937996765.1 uncultured Ignavibacteria bacterium | reverse complement strand
TGATATTTACGTTTCACCATCACAGATTAAAAAGTTTAATTTGAGAACCGGTGATTTTGTGAGTGGCCAGGTTCGTCCTCCAAAAGACGGCGAGAGATTTTTTGCTCTTCTCCGCGTTGAGGCAGTGAACGGAAACGACCCGCTTCAGTTCCGTGAGAGAATTTTGTTCGATAACTTAACACCTATCTACCCTAATGAGCAGTTAGTACTTGAGACTGCACCCGGTGAGTATTCTATGCGTGTTATGGATATATTTACACCTATTGGTAAAGGTCAACGTGGACTGATAGTTTCGCAACCCAAATCAGGTAAAACAATTCTTCTGCAAAAACTTGCCAATTCGATTACAAGAAATAATCCCGCTGTTAAATTGATTATACTATTGATTGATGAGCGTCCTGAAGAAGTTACCGATATGGAACGTTCAGTAAGAGCGGAAGTTATCAGCTCAACATTTGATGAGCCAAGTGAACGTCACGTACAAGTTGCTGAAATGGTAATTGAAAAAGCAAAACGTATGGTTGAAACCGGTGAGGATGTAGTTATACTACTTGATTCTATAACACGTCTCGCTCGTGCTTACAACGTTGTTGCGCCCCACTCCGGAAGAATTCTCTCTGGTGGTATTGATTCGAATGCTCTTCAGAAACCTAAAAGATTTTTTGGAGCAGCTCGTAACCTCGAAGAAAAAGGAAGTCTTACCATTATTGCTACAGCTCTTATTGATACCGGTAGCAGAATGGATGACGTAATCTTCGAAGAGTTCAAAGGAACCGGTAATATGGAAATTATTCTTAGCCGTGAGCTAAGTGATAGACGTATTTTCCCGGCGATTGATATAAAACGTTCAGGTACACGTAAAGAAGAATTGCTTATTAAGGATGACGATCTTGCTAAAATTTACATACTCCGTAAATTCATCAGTGATTATTCTACTGTTGAAGCGAGTGAGTTTATTTTGGATAAGCTTCGTGCCGCCAAGACAAATAAAGAATTCCTCACGTTAATGAACAGTTAAAAGAGAAATAATTTAGTAAAAAGCTGCAAACAACTTTGTGTGTTTAGCAGCTTTTTCTATTTTAAGCTATTATGAATATTGTATTTTCAATTGGTGATTTTAACGGTATTGGGCCTGAAATTTTAGTTAAGACCCTGGTGCAAGCAATGAACGAGGGTGACACTCAGTTTACAGTTGTTGCTCCAACAAACGTTATAGAGCAAGCAATGGCTCTTACAGGTGTTAATTTTGAATATACCGTGTGCAAATCTGTATCAGATTTACAACCAAATGTGAGGGTTTCTTTAATTGATCTCAATACTGTTGATATAACTCCGGGATTGGTGACTGAGCAAAGTGGTAAAATTTCCTATCAATCTTTACTCGTAGCTAAAGAGCTTTTAGAGCAAAAAAAATCCGATGCACTTGTTACCATGCCGTTAACAAAATACGGTTTACAATTAGCGGGATCTAAACACTCTGCACACACAGAACTTATAGCCTCTTGGGAAAACGGTAAACCTATGATGATGTTTGTGGCTGATGAAATGATGGCAACACTTGCTACAATTCACATTCCTCTATCAAAGGTTTCAAATTCCATTTCAAGAGAGTTGCTTCACGATAAACTAATATTAACTCAAAAAATATTACAGACTGATTTTGGAATAGCTGAGCCCAAAATTGGGGTGTTAGGGTTAAATCCACATGCAGGCGAAAATGGATTAATTGGCAGTGAAGAAAAAGAGTTTATTGCAGATGTTGTAGCCTCAATACCCGGGGCATGCGGACCATTTCCGGCTGATGGATTTTTTGCAGCTAAAAAACATCTTGAATACGACTTGGTTTTTGGAATGTATCACGACCAGGTTCTCATTCCCTTTAAGTTACTATACGGTGAAAGAGGTGTTAACTACACGGCAGGTCTTTCAATGGTTCGTACTTCTCCAGATCACGGAACCGCATTTGACATAGCCTGGAAGGGTATAGCAACACATTCAAGTGCATTCGCTGCGTTACAGTTAGCAAAACGAATTGTTTACACAAGGGAAAGACTAAGTGGGAAATAAAAAAAGAATTTATGATGCCCTTTTTGAGCTTTATGGCAATTATATTATTACAGATTCTTATGTTAAAAAATGGGTTACCACTGTTTATGAAACTTTAGAAATTCATGATAATGGCTTTGATACATTGCGTGTATTAGAACTAGCAGCCGGTACCGGTCGATTTGCCGAACGTTTTGTTTCGATGTTTCAGGAAAGAATTGAGGAATACGTAGCAACAGATATTTCATACGGTATGTTACACTATACCTATAACGCTGAGAAAAAGAAACTGTTTTCACGTATTGTTTGCGACATGCGTGACTTACCCATAAAAACTAAGTACAATGTAATTATTTCTAATTTTGATAGTATTAATTATCTTGTAACTGAACAGGACCTAAAAAAGTGTTTTCAACAAGTTAAACTATCATTATCCGATAATGGAGTTTTTGTTTTTGATTATGCACTAATCGAAGTTGGAAATTCTTATGCGGTTGGCAATAGCGGCAGGGCAATGGAGAGTAGAAACTTTAAGGTACTTCAGGAATCTGAATTTGATACTGAAACAAGGACTATAAAAAACACTTTCTTTTTTACTGATAAAATGGGACGCGAGTCAGATTTTTATGAGGAACACATTGAAAGTTTTTTCACGATTTCAGAAATAAAAAGATTTTTACACGAAAGCGGATTGAAAGCAATTAAGGTCTATAATTTTATCCCTCATCTGGGTCACAACAGTCACAGAGCGGGAGCAGAAACAGACCAGCGAGTTCAATTTGTTGTTACACATAGTTAGATTATGCTTGAATTAAAAAACATCAATTTTTCGTACGAGAAAAACACCATACTTGCAGGATTAAATCTTACTCTTAAACAAGGAGAGTTTGCTTATCTCATTGGTAAAAGTGGTACGGGGAAAAGTACACTTTTAAAACTAATCTATATGAATATTTTCCCGGATGAGGGAGAAGTATTATTCAAGCAATACAGTAGTCTATTAGTTTCTCGTAAAGATTTAACTCAACTTCGAAGAAAATTGGGAATTGTTTTCCAGGACTTTAAACTCTTAGAAGATCGAAATGTATTTCATAATTTATCTTTTATATTGGAAGTAACAGGAAAAAGTAAAAAAGTAATTGCAAAAAAAGTGCTCTCTGTACTCGCAGAAGTAGGACTCTCAGAGCGAGGAAAGAGTTTCCCTAATGAGCTTTCGGGAGGAGAGCGTCAGAGAGTGGCAATAGCTCGTGCTATTATCAATGAACCGGATTTAATTATCGCGGATGAACCAACCGGAAATCTTGACCCTGAAACTTCAAAAGATATTTTATCGCTTTTTAAGAAAATTAACGAAAAGGGAACTGCCATTTTATTGGCAACACATAATTACGATTTGATAAGAATGGATCAAAATTCGGATAAGCCCCCAAAGATAATTATGCTGGAAAATGGAAAAGCCAAACAAGTTATCGTAAAACAATAGTTTTAAATACTTATTTGACTTTTAAAAGCAATGTATTAGGGAAATATAAATCTAACTTTGCGAAGAAAGTTTGTCTAATCTGCTAACGATATCGGCTGTAACATCTTCTTTTGTTCTTAATGCATCTATAGTCTCAATGGTAACAGCATTACGCAGATGATCAATTACAGGCAATGTATTTGCCCGATAAATTGAAAGGCGTTTACGAACAACTTCTTCTCTATCATCCTCACGAATAAAAATAGTATCCACGGATTTACAAATAGGGCAGATATTTGAGTTCTCAACGTCAGCTGCGCCAAAGATTTCATGACAATTTGTACAGCTGCGGCGTGATGATAGGCGTCTAACAATTTCATCGTCATTAACTTCTAAAAACAGAAGAACAACATTTTCTTGATGACCGGCTTTTAAAAACTCAATAAGTGCATCAGCTTGAGCAATTGTTCTTGGGAATCCGTCTAAAATAACACCTGAAGCATTCTCAGGTCTTTGTAAAACCTCTTTGATAAGCTCAATCATCACATTATCCGGAACAAGTTTTCCTTGGTCCATGCGAGTTTTAGCTTCAAGACCCCAAGGGGTATTGTGTGCAGCAGCATCTCTGAGAATGTCTCCCGTTGAAATGTGACTTAAGTTATATTTTTGGCAAAGTATCTTTGCCTGTGTACCCTTACCCGCACCGGGGGCACCAAAAAAGATGATAAACATTATAAATCCTTTTTATAAATCTGCGAGACGAGCTCAACTAACTTTAACAACAACACAAAAAGTGGTACAACCGTTTCATTCTAAACCAAACAAAATGGTCATAAACTTTCAAATATAAGAAAAAAAGCTGACACAGCTTAATAGAAAATTGATTGTAACAACTTAAAACCGTAGTTTTTCGAAAAAGGATTTAAGCAATTGTTTAGACTCATACTCCATGAGTCCCGAATACAGACGTGGAGTGTGATTATACTTCCCATGCTCTATAAGATTATGCAAGGAGCCGGCAGCCCCAAACTTATTATCATGAGCACCAAAATAAATTTTACCAATGCGTGAAAGTAGCAAAGCCCCTGAACACATAATACATGGCTCTAAAGTAACATACAGATCGCATTGGTTAAGGTGTTTATCGCCAACAGTTGCTGCGGCAGATGTTAAAGCTATCATTTCTGCATGAGCAGTGGCGTCTTTCAGGCACTCAACTTGATTATAACCTTTGCCTACAATAACACCATCCTTAACTACAACAGCTCCAACAGGAACTTCCTCTTCATCAAACGCCTTTTGGGCTAATTGCAATGCCGCATACATAAACCGATAATTATCTTCTGAAAAAATCATAGAGCTTTTCTATTATTAAAAAAGTTTGGTACTACCTGGAAAAAAGATATTTGATTGAGAAATACCTTGGAAAGTTTAATTCAATTTATTTGGAAAGTAAAAATAATGATAAATAGGAGTTCCCTCATTATGTTTGAATAATTAACTCATGTTACCAAAGCACTAAATCTTTAGTTTTAATAGGTGCAATGTTGATAATCTTTACTAATAATGATAACTTTAAGTTTAGAAATTTTCAAATTCCGGAGTGCTTATGGCCAAGTTCAGCGGTGTTGATTTTTATGATGTTACCTCATTGCTATCAGAAGAAGAGGTAATGGTTCGTGAAACAGTGAGGGAGTTCGTAGATAACGAAGTTATTCCAATAATTGAAGAGCATGCACGTGAAGGGAAGTTCCCGATGCACCTCATTTCCAAAATGGCCGAACTCGGTTTGTTTGGACCAACCCTACCCGAAAAATACGGATGTGCGGGCATGAATAATGTCGCTTATGGTTTGGTTATGCAGGAGTTGGAGCGTGGAGATAGCGGCGTGAGAAGTTTTGCATCGGTTCAATCAGCTTTAGTAATGTACCCAATCTATGCTTTTGGTAGCGATGAACAAAAAGATTATTGGCTTCCATTAATGGCTAAGGGAGAAAAAATTGGTTGCTTTGGATTAACAGAACCCGATTTTGGTTCTAACCCAGGCGGCATGATTACCAAAGCAGAAAAAACAGATGGTGGATACATTATCAATGGTGCTAAGATGTGGATCACCAATGGTACTTTAGCCGATGTCGCTGTAGTTTGGGCTAAAATAGATGGCGTTGTAACCGGATTTTTAGTTGAAAAAGGTTCGCAAGGGTTTTCTGCTCCTGAAATGAAAGGGAAGCATTCTTTGAGAGCTTCGGTTACATCAGAACTTATATTCCAAGATGTATTTGTTCAGGAGAATAATCGTCTTCCTGAGGCAAACGGTTTGAAGTGCGCACTGATGTGTCTGAATCAGGCGCGTTACGGTATTGCTTGGGGTGTTGTTGGTTCTATGATGGCTTGCTACGATGCTTCACTTGAATATGCTAAATCCAGAATTCAATTTTCTAAACCCATTGCAGGTTTCCAAATGACACAAGAAAAACTTGTGTACATGGTTACCGAAATTACCAAAGCTCAACTCCTTAATTTGCAGCTTGCGAAGATGAAAGATTTAGGAACAATGAAGTTTCAGCAGGTATCTATGGCTAAGAGAAATAATTGTGAAAAAGCCTTAGATATAGCACGTGTTTCGCGCGAGATATTTGGAGCTAATGGTATTTTAGATGAATATCCAATTATGCGTCATGCCGCAAATTTGGAATCAGTTAAAACATACGAAGGCACACATGAAATGCATACCTTGATTTTAGGTCATGATATTACTGGCATACCTGCTTACGAATAAATTAATAAAGAGAAACTTTTTACAATGAATGATATTAAGCCGTCGAAAAAAATCGTTGAAGGCATAACTTTCGACGATGTGTTGCTTGTACCGAGAAAATCAACTGTTTTGCCTCGCGAAGCTTCTACAAAAACACGTCTTACAAATAAAATCTTGCTCAATATTCCTTTGCTCTCAGCAGCGATGGATACGGTTACTGAATCCGAAATGGCAATAGCTATAGCGAGAGAAGGCGGAATTGGCATCATACACAAAAACTTAACAATCGAACGGCAATGCGAAGAAGTTGATAAGGTTAAACGTTCCGAGAGCGGAATGATTATGGACCCTGTTACTTTGCACCCATCGAAAACTGTAGGTGATGCTGAGTCATTGATGAGAAAATTCAAAATCAGCGGTATCCCGATTGTTGATGAAATAGGGAAGTTGGTGGGTATTCTCACTAACCGTGATTTGCGTTTTGTGCCCGATAGCAATGCAATAATTGGCGAAGTGATGACCAAAGATAAACTCATTACAGCCGCAATGGGTACTACATTAGAACAAGCAGAGGTCATTCTTCAAAAATTCAAGATTGAGAAACTTCCCGTCGTTGATGATGCCGGAATATTAAAAGGTCTGATAACTTTTAAAGATATTCAAAAAAAGAAAAGTTACCCTACAGCTTGCAAAGATGACATGGGGCGTCTACGTGTTGGCGCAGCTGTTGGAATTGCCGCAGACACTCTGGAAAGGGCTTCTGCACTGATTAAAAGCAACGTTGACGTACTGGTTGTAGATACAGCACACGGTCATTCGAGAGGAGTTATAGCCACTGTCGAATTAATTAAGAAAACCTTTCCTGAAGTTGAAGTAATTGCAGGTAACATTGCAACAGCCGAAGCAGCTGAAGATTTAATTAAAGCAGGTGCAGATGGGTTAAAGGTTGGAATTGGTCCCGGTTCAATTTGTACTACAAGAATTATTGCGGGAGTGGGAGTTCCCCAGATTACCGCTATTATGGATGTGTATGAAACCGCATCAAAATACAATATTCCCGTAATTGCAGATGGTGGTATTAAGTTTACAGGTGATGTTGCTAAAGCTATAGCCGCCGGTGCTGATACTGTTATGATAGGTGGATTGTTTGCAGGAACTGATGAGAGTCCCGGAGAAAAAGTGCTTTATGAAGGAAGAACTTATAAGCTTTACCGCGGTATGGGTTCGTTAGATGCAATGAAAAAAGGGAGTAAGGATAGATACTTTCAGGATGCAGAAGAAGATATTGCAAAGTTAGTACCCGAAGGTGTTGAAGGTCGTTTACCGGCAAAAGGCCCCCTCTCTGATACTATTCACCAAATACTCGGTGGCTTGCGTGCTGCCATGGGTTATTGCGGCTGTTCATCTATTCCTGACTTGAGAGAATTTACAACATTTGTTAAAATAACGGCGGCCGGTCTTAAAGAAAGCCATCCGCATGATATCACTATAACCAAGGAAGCTCCTAATTACAAACTATGAAGAAATACGAATTTTTAACGAATCGCATTGAAGCAATATCACGAATAATTGAAGAGAACAATCTCGACTATTTGTTTTTAACCTCACGTCATGCAAGCCAGTATTTTGCTGATTTTGGTGGATCCTCCTCATATATTATAGCAGGAAAAAACAAACTCATATTTATAACCGATGGCAGATATTCTGCTGAGGCAAAACTGGTTGATAATCGTTACTCAAAACTGATCTATCGCGGACCTCTGGTTGAACTATTTAAAAAAGAGAAAATGTTCTCGAAGCCTGTGATCGGTATCGAAGGAAATGATATTCCTTATGCTTTCGTTGAAGAAATGAAGGAAGTATTTAAAAAGAATAAGTTTGTTGATGTTGGCTTTGATATTAGCCGACAAATTTCGAGACACGATGCGGAAAGCCTCTCTCGGATGAAATCTGCTGTAGCGGCAACCACAGCAGCTTATAACAAAGTCCTCCCAATGATTAAGGACGGTGTAACTGAGATTGATTTAGCTTCGGAGATAAGCTGGTTTATTCGCGAGCAAGGTGGCGATAACGATGCGTTTGAACCCATTGTTGCTTTTGGAAAAAACACTGCATTACCACATGCAAAACCGACTTCAAAAAAATTAAAATTACCTGAAATCATTTTGTTCGACATGGGTTGCAGATACCAAGGCGTTCACTCTGATTTTACAAGAACCTTTGTTGCCGGTATAAAAGGAAAAAAAGCTTGGCATCATGCCATTGGCGCTGTTAATGAAGTGCTTTTTACCGTTGAGAAAATGATTGCCCCCGGAATAACGGGTGCTCAACTCGACAAAGAAGCAAGAAGAATATTTAAGAAATATTCTTACGAAAAATATTTCACACATGCCATTGGTCACGGACTTGGTTATAAATTACACCAATTCCCAAGGTTGAGTGCGCAGTCAAAGGATTTCCTTGAAACCAACCAAGTAGTTACTATTGAACCGGGAATTTATCTACCTGATAAGTTTGGAGCACGATTAGAAAACGATTATTTGATTACCGATAACGGAGCAATTAATCTTACAAACGTTAATATCTATGAAAATATATAAAGTTCTGTTTATCGCTTATTATTTCCCTCCAAAGGGATTAAGCGGTGTACAGCGTCCATTAAAATTTGCTAAGTATTTTCCGGAGTTCAACTGGTACCCAACAGTTTTAACCTCCGGAGCTGGTGCATATTATGCTTACGACCATGAAATGCTTGATGAGATTGATACCTCTAAAGTAAAAGTTGTTCGGGTTGAAGGCAAAGAAATTAATGCTCGCATAAAACGGGCGGGAAAAGTTAAAATGCCCGCAGAATGGTTCAGAAAAACTTTAAGTTTTATAAGCAGCATATTTTTTGTCCCCGATAATAAAAAGCCCTGGGCAAAAGCAGCTTTTGGGAAAGCAATTGAATTACTTTCTGAAGAACATTATGATTTAATTTTTGTTACTGCACCTCCTTTTTCTTCAGTTTCCATGGCAGTTGACTTAAAAAAACGCTTTAACATTCCTCTCGTTATAGATTATCAAGATCTGTGGTTTGGTTATCAGTTTGCATATTATCCAACCCCGATGCATAAGGAGTATATCTATCGCAAAGAATATGCTGCTCTTAAAACTGCAGACAAGATTACTGTAACAAATCGGAAAATTAAAGAGACTCTCATTGAAGTCTATAAATTTATAAAACATGAAGATATTTTAATAGTACCTCACGGATATGATCCTTCTGACATAGTAAAAGCCTCGGCAAGAAAAAAAGCATCTGATAAAATGATGTTAACATATTCGGGATTGTTTTACGAGTTTATTACTCCTAAGTTTTTTCTAAAGGCGTTCAAAGTGTTGGCACTCGAGAGACCCGATATAGCAGCAAATATCGAATTGCATTTTATTGGTTTTTTGCGTGACGAAAACAAACGTCTAATAAAAAACCTTGGCATCCAGAACTATGTTATTGAGCATGGTTATCTTTCACATTCAGCAGCTCTCGAAAAGGTGATGATGAGTGATGTTTTATGGATGATGGTTGGGTATGGTAGAAATGCTCACACTATATCCAGTAGTAAACTTTATGAGTATTTTGGTACTGAAAAGCCAATAATGGGATTTTTACCTGACGGGGCATTAAAATCCGCATTGCAAGAATACGAAGCCGCGTACGTTTGCGAACCTGAGGATATTAAAAGTATTAAAAAGCTTATTATTGATGCATATACTCAATTCAGAGAAAAAGCATTGCCAAAACCCAATAGCGATGTTGTAGAAAAATATAACCGCGTAATTATCACCGAACAATTAACAAAAGAACTTCAATTTGTTGCACGTGAGAGAATATGAATATTGCACTAATTGGTAGTGGCGGTAGGGAGCATGCTCTCGCTTTAGCAATTAAAAAGAGCTCTATTTGTGATACATTATATTGCTATCCCGGCAATACAGGCACAAGTTCACTCGCTATAAATGTTCCCATTGAATACTTTAATTGGGTTGAATTTCTCGCTCATTTAAAACTACATGATATATCTTTTGTGGTTGTTGGTCCGGAAATACCATTGGTTGATGGTATTGTTGATTTCCTTGAAAAAGAAGGAATCGTTGTTTTTGGTCCAACTAAATCAGCAGCTGCAATAGAAGCAAATAAAGTATTTGCCAAGGAAATTATGGCTAAAGCGGGTGTGCCTACTGCATCTTATCGAGAGTTTAATGCATCTGAGTTTCAACAAGCTGAAGAATATATTCGTAACTCCGTTTTGCCTGTGGTACTAAAAGCTAACGGCTTGGCTGCTGGTAAAGGCGTTGCAGTTTGTTTAACGCTGGATGAAGCTTTATCTTTTTTGCAGACCGTTTTAACTGATAAGGCATTTGGCTCAGCCGGTGAAACACTACTTGTTGAAGAATTTATGGAAGGGGATGAGGCATCACTTTTTGCAATTACCGATGGTGAAGACTTTTTACTTCTCCCTGTCGCTCAAGACCATAAACGTATTGGCGAGGGTGATACAGGAAAAAATACGGGTGGAATGGGAGCTTATGCTCCTGCCCCTATTGTTACCGACAATATTCTTGAACAAGTTAAAAAAGACATAATTGAGCCTACCCTTCGAGAAATGAAGGCTCAGGGGACTGCTTTTAAAGGATGCTTATACTGCGGATTAATGCTTACAAAATCAGGGCCTAAGGTTGTTGAGTTTAATTGCAGATTTGGTGACCCTGAAACTCAAGTAGTTTTACCTCTTCTTGAAGGTGATATCGCACGCCTGTTTTACTCAGCTTCTATAGGTAAATTAGATAAGACAAGTGTTTCACTTTCTAACAAAAATGCAGTTTGTGTTGTATTAGCTTCCGGTGGTTACCCCGATTCTTTTGAAAAAGGAAAGATTATTTCAGGTTTGGATTCTGAATTTGATGAGTCTATAATTGTTTATCATGCAGGTACTAAAAAAACTGAACAGGGTATTGAATCCTCAGGTGGAAGGGTGTTAGCAGTAACTTCTGTAGTTGAATCAGAAACGGTGCAACCAGCTATTGAAAAAGCTTATAAAGCAATTGATTTGATATCTTTTGAAGATATGTATTTTAGAAGAGATATCGCAAAAAAAGCTTTATAAAAAACTTAAAAAAAAAGGCGACTTCCTTATCAAAGAAAATCGCCTTTTCAATAATTGCTTTTGATTCTATTTTAGAATATTCATTTTCTTAGATGAATTAAAATTACCGGCGGTAATTTTATATAAATACACACCACTACTCAACGCAGTTGCATTAAATGATACTGTGTGAGTACCTACCTCGCGAACTTCGTTCACAAGAACAGATACACGATTACCAAGTATATCATACACTTCTAATGTTACGTGCTCGCTCTTTGGGAGTGAAAACGATATCGAAGTCTCCGGATTAAATGGATTTGGGAAATTCTGAGAAAGAGAATATACTGTAGGCGTATTATTGAATTCAACATTTACTACCTGTGAGTAAGTAGATGTACCATCAAAATCTATCTGATTCAAACGATACATTAATGATGTTGATTTAACATTTGAAGAAATTGCATCCTCGAATTGATAACTGTTAATCTCGGTGGTAGTACCATTACCATCAATGTAGCCAACAACATCCCATTCGCCATTAACTAAACGTTCAACTTCAAATCCTTTGTTATTCAATTCGGTTGCGGTTACCCATGAGAGAAGAACAGAATTGCGTTCGGTGGTATTTGCAGTAAATGATGCAAGTTCAACAGGAACAATAGACGATAATGAAAACGAAGCTATTCTTGTTGACCAACCGGCAAAAGAAGTGGTTTTAAAATACTCAGTGGTGTACCAAAAAGTTTGGTCATCCGAAGGATCAACTGACATCATACTGTAATCACCCCAACGTCCGTCGGTAGTGGTCTGTGAGCCTGTGCCGTTGATGATTACTCCTTCAGAGTGTCCCATAAAGCCAAGAGGGTCGGTTGCTGTTCTTCCGGTGTAATAAATCGAAGGATTCATAGTGGTAGAAGATACACTATAACCCAAGGCTATATCTCCGGAGCCATTCATTGCAATGCTCGGCATCCAACGGTGATTTGCATCAGGAGAATACGTTCCTTGTTGATGAACTGCCCAACCGGAGCCTGAGTTTCGTAGCTCGTACCAACGAACTCCTGCTTTGCCTGTGCCAACATCAACACCTTGACAAGTTACCATTGATTGGTAGGTTGGGAATTGTCTTAATTGCAATCTATACATTAAACGGTCAGTGAGTGTGTTCAATTTAGCGGTTGTACCTTTTTGTGGAACACAATAATCGTTTGGATCGCTACATAAAGTTATATCAGCTGAGTTAACAGGCAATGAAATTGTCTTCGTAAATGTTGATAAGGATGTATTTGACCAGTTCACAGTAAAGGTATAAAGATTCAATTCATCTCTTGATGCACCAAAGATATTATCATTATAAAAAACATAAGGCATTCCTGTGGAAGTAGGCAATGCAATACCATCCAAGTCAGCGGGTAAAAAGCTGTAAGACTCATGATTTGAAGGCATCTGGAAGAATACCATACGTGCCGGTTTGCCTGCGAGCATCGAATCACGTTCGATAGCGGCAACACTTGTTCCTAAATACCCTGAGTTTGAAAACATATTAAACGACATATAATATGCATCTTTTCCTACACCGAATTTTGGATAGTCAGGGAAGTTTGTAAACTGAAACGAATATAAGTGCCATCCGCCAGTGGGGTCAGCGGTCTTAGAAATTGCAACCAATTCATAAAAAGGACCATTAGGATAATTTGGTAAAGCAAATTGACTTATTAACCAACGGTCTGAGAGCTGGTCATACAAAACAATAGGGTCCCCATCATCAGTCCCAACCCATGCTCCGGGTAATGACTGCCAGATAGTCTTTAAGCTTGCAGGCCCATATAATTTAGAGCCGGTTTTAGAATATATTGCAAATGAAGAATTAACACATTGAACGTAGTGATTTGGTCCAACATCTCCTTGTGTATCAGGAGGATAATATCCACTCACATTATTTACACCATCAAAATTGGCAATGGGGGCTTGCATAAGTTTATTGCCAAAAGTTGTTTGAGTTTCACCATCCTGAACATCAAGAGCATTATCCGGCTGTGTGTTTAGTCTGCCAAATGGTTTTGGTTTTTTATTAGGAACCATCTTAAATTTTCCGGCAGCAATGGGCGGAGGAATCATTTTAGTAGATCTTAATTCCGGTGCACTACCGTGAGCAACTGCATTAACCACCACAGGAGCAGGCGCATAGACAGCGTTCTGAGCAAGTAATGTCAAGGTGAAAAGAATAGTAAAAAGTAGGAGATTTTTCATATTTCATCCTGTTGTTGTTTGTTTGAGAGTGAATCGAGTACAATTACAAATTCACCCTTTAATGTGTTTGTTGTAAAATAATTAAATAGCTCTTCAGGTAAACCCCTTACTGTTTCTTCGAATTTTTTTGTTATTTCTCTTACAACTGCAATACGTCGAGTAGGCATATACTCCTTAAGTTCTTCGAGAAGCTTTAAAATTCTATAAGGGGATTCATAGAGAACAATTGTGCGCTTTTCCGTGGAAAGTTCTTTTAGCAGTTTTTGGCGACCTTTTTTTTGAGGAAGAAATCCTTCAAAAACAAATGAATCAGTAGGGAAGCCTGCCACAACTAAAGCAGAGAGTAAGGCACTTGCTCCTGGTACAGGTGTAACCTTAATACCCGCATCCAAAGCGGCTGAGACCAATCGAATACCGGGGTCAGATATAGCAGGAGTACCGGCATCAGTAATTAATGCGGCATCTTCACCATTAAGCATTCTTTCGAGCAGATACGGGATTTTTTTATCCTCGGAATGAGCATTAAAAGAAATCAAAGGGGTTGTTATTTCGTATTCCCTTAAAAGGTGAGAGCTTACTCGAGTATCTTCACATAAAACAAATTTACAACTTTTTAGAGTTTCAATAGCTCTGAGTGTGATATCTTTCAGATTTCCGATAGGAGTGCTAACTACATAAAGCAAAATGTACCTAAAAAAAACAGCAAGGTCTCAACCAAAAGAGACCTTGCCGGCAAGTAGTGTTACTAATTTGTTATTTGGTTACATCAAAAATAATACTTTTTTCATAATCTCGAAACCTTGGTCAAGATCTTCTTTTGTTACCGTTAATGCGGGACGGAACCTCACTGTTCGTGTACCTGAACCAAGTATTGCAAGTTTGTTTTTATAACATTCACTCAAAAATACTTTTCTTATCTCGGGTGAAGGCATATCCATTCCACCCCATAATCCGAGTGCACGAGCATTTGAAATAAATTGCGGAAACTCAGTTTGAAGTTCTTTCATACGTTCAAGCATGTATTCGCCCATAACTCTTGCATGCTCAACTAAGTTATCTTCTTCGATAATTTGCAGAATCTTTGTTGCACGAACCATATCAACCAAGTTACCACCCCACGTTGAATTTATGCGTGATGAAGTATTAAAACAGTGGTGCTCAACATCATCAATTCTTCCACTTACCATAATACCACAAACTTGCGATTTCTTTCCGAATGAAAGTATATCAGGCATCACATAGTGCTCGGCCGCCCACATTTTACCAGTCATACCCATACCACATTGAACTTCATCAAACATTAGTAAAAACTCATGTTCATCGGCAAGCTCACGAAGTTTAAGCAGGAATTCTTTTCTGAAAAAGTTATCGCCGCCTTCGCCTTGAATGGGTTCAATTATGAGCATCGCAATATCATCGGGATTCTCTTTAAGAGCTCTGAGAATTTCATCAACCGCTTGTTGTTCAGCTTTTATTACTGCATCTAAATTTTCTTCGAGCGGGAAAGTGACTTTTGGATTTGTTATCCTTGGCCAATCAAAACGTGGGAACCACTTTGATTTTACGGGGTCGGTATTGGTTAACATTAAGCTGTAACCGGTTCTACCGTGAAAAGCTTCCTTAAAATGGATGATTTGTGTACCACGTTCTTGTTTGTAACCTTTAGCAAAATTCTTTTGAATTTTCCAATCAATGGCGGTTTTGATTCCGTTTTCGTTAGCTACTGAACCACCTTCAACGAAGAAAAGGTACTTGAAACTTTCCGGCATTGCAATACGTGAAAATGTATCAACAAATTCAGCCATCAGTTGGCAATACACATCTGAGTTCGAAGGTTTGTTTACCGCTGCTTTTCCTAAATGCTCAATGAACTCTGGGGTAGTTAGTTTAGGATGATTCATCCCCAATGCTTGCGATGCAACAAACGAGAAGAAATCCAATATGGTATCCCCGGTAACTGCATCAACAAGATGCAATCCCTTACTCTTTTCGAGGTCTAAAATAAAATCGAAACCATCTACAAGCATATGCTTTTTCAATACATTTAGCACATCGCCTGCAGCAATCGTTGACTGCAATACGTTCATAGTTTTGTTCTCCGAGATTTAATAATAAATTTAAAATTGAGGCAGGATTCGGGAAGTGTTATTAAAACACACTTTCGAATTGGGAGGGTATAAAATTTCTTTTTTGTTTGTTTTCTAAAATCATGGTTATTGTTGTAATTAAGTAACGCAATTTAGAAATTGTAAGCTTAAAATCAAGTTAACTTAATGTTATATCAAAAGAAATAATGTTTTGCACTTCATATCAAAGCTTTTTGTTACTTTTGCAGTAACTAAACTATTAACATAAGAGAACCACTATGAAGTTTCTTAAAAATCTCGGAATAAAAAAAATTAATAATGGTGCTTCCACAGGCGTGAGTTTTTTTAACGCCGCAAAAAAAGACACCATTAAAGTTTTTTCCCCTAACGATGGCAAGCTCATCGGTGAAGTTGTTAAAGCCAATAAATCAGATTATGATAGAGTAATTGCCGCAGCTCAATCCGCATTTATTACTTGGCGTGAAGTTCCTGCCCCTAAACGTGGTGAATTTGTCCGTCGCCTTGGCGAAGAACTACGGAAAAATAAAACAGATCTTGGCATGTTAGTTTCCTACGAAATGGGAAAATCTTTACAAGAGGGAATGGGTGAAGTTCAAGAGATGATAGATATCTGTGATTTTGCAGTTGGCCTCTCGAGACAGCTCTACGGACTTTCCATGCATTCTGAACGTGCTGCACATAGAATGTATGAACAATGGCACCCGCTTGGTATTGTTTCCGTTATTACCTCTTTTAATTTCCCTGTAGCTGTTTGGGCTTGGAACACTGCTATAGCCTTAGTAGCTGGCGATGTTGTAATATGGAAGCCCTCAAGCTCAACCCCGCTTGCTGCTGTTGCTGTTCAAAACATTGTAGCAAAATTGATTAAAGAGTTTAAATACCCCGAAGGCCTTGCAAGTCTTTTAATTGGTCCCGGCAGAGAAATTGGCGATCCCATGCTTGAGGATGAAAGAATACCGTTAGTTTCATTTACCGGTTCAACTAATGTCGGTAAAACAGTAAGTTCCAAAGTTGCTACTCGTTTTGGAAGAACAATTCTTGAACTTGGTGGAAATAACGCCATCATTCTCACTCCAAATACCGATTTAAAAATTGCAATTCCTGCTATCGTTTTTGGTGCTGTAGGAACTGCCGGTCAACGTTGTACTACAACAAGAAGGCTTATTGTTCACGATAGTATTTACGAATTAGTAAAAAAGACATTGGTTAAAGCCTATAAGGGCTTGAAAATTGGTAGTTCATTGGATGTAACTAATCATGTCGGTCCGCTTATAGACCAAGCTGCAGTTGCTACCTTCCTTGAAGCCATTGAAAAGGTTAAAAATGAAGGAGGTAAAGTGCTTATCGGTGGTGAGAAACTTACTGGTAAAGATTATTCATCAGGCTGCTTCGTGTATCCTGCCGTTGTTGAAGCTAAAAACTCTTACGCAATTGTACAAGAAGAAACATTTGCACCTATCCTGTATCTTATCAAATATACAGGTAAAGTTGCTAACGCCATTGCCTTGCAGAACGGAGTAAAACAAGGTTTGTCCTCTTCAATCTTTACAACAAATCTTAAAGAATCAGAAGCGTTCCTTTCTGCAGCAGGAAGCGATTGCGGTATAGCAAATGTAAATATCGGAACCTCAGGTGCTGAAATTGGCGGTGCTTTTGGTGGTGAGAAAGAAACGGGAGGTGGGAGAGAATCTGGCTCAGACGCATGGAAAGTATATATGCGTCGTCAAACAAATACCATTAATTACAGTGACCAACTACCGTTGGCACAAGGTATAAAATTCGATATCTAATTTATAAATAGTCAAAAAAAGGAGGCGTTTTCGCCTCCTTTTTTTATAAAGATTTAACCTATTGTTCGTTCGAAAATGGCGTCAATATTTGTTAAAGCATTTTCAATATCAAAAGAGAAATCTATTTCTTCGGGGGTTATGTATTTCATAACATCTTCAGCTACTAATAATTCGTTTTTAAGGGATAAAGATTTATCTTGCCAAACCTTCATTGCAGATGTTTGAACAAATTTGTATGCATCCTCTCGCGACATACCTTTTTCGGTAAGTTTCAACAATATTTTCTGCGAAAAAATGAGACCACGGGTGATGTTGATATTCTCAAGCATTTTTTCAGGATATATTAAAAGATTTTTTACTAATCCATCAACTTTGGCAATCATATAGTCAAGTAAAAGTGTACTGTCGGGAACCGTAATTCTCTCGACTGATGAATGCGAAATATCTCGTTCATGCCACAATGCAATGTTCTCTAAAGTTGCCATAGCATTACCTCGTAATACTCTTGCCATACCGCAGATTCGTTCAGAAACTATTGGATTTCTTTTGTGCGGCATTGCTGATGAGCCCTTTTGGCCTTTGCTAAAATACTCTTCAGCTTCCAAAACTTCTGTACGCTGCAGATGCCTAATTTCGGTAGTAATTTTTTCTAAAGTACCGCCAATAACTGCAAGAGTTGACATATAATGTGCATGTCGATCACGTTGAATAACTTGAGTTGAAACTGGTGCGGGAGTTAGTCCCATTTCCTGGCAAACATAAGCTTCTACTGACGGAGGGAGATGATCGAATGTGCCAATGGCACCTGAAATCTGCCCAACCGAAATTGTATCAATTGCCGATTTTAATCGTTCTATGTTTCTTTGAGTTTCCATATACCAATTGGCAAATTTTAAGCCAAAGGTTGTCAACTCAGCATGAATTCCATGACTGCGACCAATGCAATACGTACGTTTGTGTTCATTACCACGCAATTTAAGAGTTTCTGCTAAGTTGAATAATCCTGTCAACAGCAACTCACCAGCCTTTTTCATCTGATAAGAGAGAGCGGTATCGACAACATCCGATGAAGTCATACCGTAGTGAATATGGCGAGAGGGAGCACCAACATATTCGGCCACATTAGTTAAGAATGCAATAACATCATGCTGGGTTGTTTCTTCAATTTCAAGTATTCTGTTTACT
>CALKUG010000194.1 GCA_937996765.1 uncultured Ignavibacteria bacterium | reverse complement strand
AATTTTGGTACTTTCGCAGAGTATTTTGTTATATCGGAAGATATGGCAGTTACTCACAAACCAAGATCGATTTCTCATGCAGAAGCCGCAGCAATTCCCTTTGGAGCAACTACGGCTTTACATTTTGTAGAAAAAGCAAATATTATGTCAGGTGATAAAGTGCTTGTGTATGGAGCATCGGGTGCAGTGGGTATTGCTGTGGTGCAGATCGCAAAAAACCTTGGAGCTCACGTTACGGCAGTTTGTAGCACTGAAAAAATACCGTTGTTAGTTCGATTAGGTGCAGATGATGTTATAGATTACACTAAGGAAGATTTTACGGAGAATGGTGAGATTTATGATGTGGCGTTTGATATTGTAAACAAGCTCGAATATGAAACTATTAAATCTTTAGTAAAACCTAAAGGAAAAATAGTACTGAGTGCAGCAATATTTAAAGGTATGATGATTGCACTTAAAGAAAATATCTTCGGTAACAAAAAAGTATTTGTTGGAATGGCAGAAGTAAATCAAAAACAAATGAAGGTAATTGCCGAATTAGTTATTTTGGGAGCGATTAAGCCAATTATCGACCGCACTTATTCCTTCAACGACATGCAAGAGGCACATGGCTACGTAGATGCCGGGCGAAAAGCCGGTAGTGTAGTGGTGTTAGTTTAGTTTTCGTGGTATGGGGGTCATTTTCCCCGCGCGAGACGGCGACGAATCCGGCTGAGCGATTCAGGTCTTACCCCGATATAGCTCGCAATCTGGTACTGAGGAATACTCTGAAATAACTCCGGTCTATTACTGATAAGTTTCAGATAACGCTCCTCGGGAGTCGAATTCATATAAGAAACCGAAGACAAGTGATACTCCGTAAGGAACTCCTGCATCACCCTTCGAGAAACCGTTTCCAAGCGGGGAAATTGTTTAAAGAGTTCATCTTCTTTAAGTCGATTTCCTACGGTTACCAAAACATCGGTTGCAGCTTCAACATTGTGAGGAGCCGGACCAACTTCATCGGAACCGTAAATAGAAATCACCCAATCACCTTCGGTGTAAAAGTTTGTGGTTTTCTCGATTCCATCTTGCAAAACATAGGCTCGCAGAACACCTTCTAAAACAAAAAACACATCAACAGACACAGTACCCTCTTTAACTAATATAGTCCCTTTTTCAAATTTTTGTTCGGTAACTGTTGTAGCAATTGCGTCAAGTTCATCCTCAATAAGAGGCATAAATTTTAAGAAATATTCTCGAAATATGGTGTGCATATAATTTGATAAATTGTAAAAAAGATTAATCTCAATATAACTATTTAATAACCAGAGATGTTGTAATTTCGTGCAAGGGTTGGATGTAGCAAACATTCAAATTATCTAAACACTTACATGGCTTTTTGCCTTACTAATGGTAGAATTTATTAATTAATGATATATATTCCCGTTGAGTAGGCAGTATTAAGATATTAATACTTATAAATATTTGACATTGACTAAAATACTTGTTAGGTTTGTCTGTACATCTTGGGTGATTTGTACAGAATGATTTGCCGGTGACTAAGGTTGCTGTATTTGTTGACCGCTCCTGTGCCCAAAAGGAGCGGTCTTTTTTTGACTCACCATATTTATGCTACAAACCATTCTTGCTTTTTTAGTATCTTTGCAAAATTAAATTTTAGGTTTTATGGCTATCATTCCCATTACACTTTTTGGTGATGCCGTTCTAAGGAAAAAGGCAAAACCCATTCTTGGAATTAACGATTCTATTAAGCAGCTTGTTGCAAGTATGTTCGAAACGATGTACAACGCCGATGGCATAGGACTTGCGGCTAATCAGATTAATAGTTTGCATTCTATTTTCATTTTAGATTTAACACCCATAAAAGATTATGTTCAAACTAAACCGATGGTGTTTATAAATCCTGAGATAGTTGAACGGTTTGGGGAAGAATGGACGAGAGATGAAGGCTGTCTTTCGATTCCAGATATTTCGGTTGATGTTGTTAGACCTTGGTCGGTAAAGATTCGTTACAGAGATCTCGATTTTATTGAGCACGAAGAAATTTTTGAAGGTCTCTATGCACGTGCAATACAACATGAATACGATCACTTACAAGGTATATTGATAACCGATAAGGCCGCAGAAGAAGAGAAAAAAATGCTCAAGAAGGATTTAAGGAAAATCAGAGAGCGAAAGATTAAATTTTTCTATCCTGTAACCGAAAAACAATTGCTTTGATTTCTACGGTAAATTTATCTGACAAGCGAATAGTATTTTTTGGAACCCCTGAATTTGCAGCAGTTGTGCTGCAAAAAATCATTTCAGAAGGGTTCACTGTTTCCGGAGTTGTAACGGTCCCCGATAAACCTCAGGGAAGGGGAAAGCAGATGTTGCCATCAGCGGTTAAAAAAGTTGCAATGGATTTTGGTATTCCAATACTTCAACCCGAGAAACACAAAGACCCTACTTTTCTTGCTGCACTCGCTGAGCTTAATGCCGATGTATTTGTAGTTGTTGCGTATCGCATTCTTCCTCCTGAAGTATTTGATATGCCCCCACTTGGCTCATTTAATCTCCATGCTTCATTGCTACCAAAGTATCGTGGTGCAGCTCCCATACATTGGGCTATCATCAACGGAGAGCAGGATACAGGTGTTACCACCTTTAAACTTTCAAAAGGTATTGATACCGGTGGAATTTATCTTCAGGAAAGTGTTGCAATATCGCCCGAAGAGAACCTTGGTTCTCTTTACGAAAAGCTTGCTGCGCGAGGTTCTGAATTAGTAATACATACCTTAGCGCAGTTATTTAATAGCTCAATTACCGTAACCCC
>CALKUG010000193.1 GCA_937996765.1 uncultured Ignavibacteria bacterium | reverse complement strand
GCGGAACTGTAGTTGTTGGCCGTGATTCACGTATCTCAGGCGAGATGGTTAAATCCATTGCCGTAGGTACGTTAATGGCAAAGGGAATTAACGTGGTTGACTTAGGTATCTGCCCTACCCCAACTGTTCTTTTTATGATCAAAAAACTCTCAGCCCAAGGTGGAATTTGTTTCTCGGCTTCTCACAACCCAAATCAATGGAACGCCCTCAAATTAATGAGTGGAACCGGCGAGTTTATGAGTCCTGAAGAACACACCGAAATGAAATCATTCCTTGAAAACCCCAAACCTTATGCCACATGGGATAAACTTGGCACTTATACTTTTAACCCTTCGGGAATTAAAGAGCACATGGCAGCTGCTATTGCACAACCCCATGTAAATGTTGAACAAATTCGAGCTAAAAAATTCAAAGTAGTATTAGATTGTGTTAACGGTGCCGGTAGTTTTTGTATGCCCGAATTTCTCGAGCAGTTTGGCTGCGAAGTTATAGAAATGAACTGCGAAAAAACAGGAATTTTCCCACGTAACCCCGAACCACTCCCCGAGAACCTCGTTGAAACGATGAACAAAGTAAAAGTGTCAGGTGCAGATTTAGGTATTGTGGTTGACCCCGATGTTGATCGTCTTGTTTTAATTACCGATAAAGGTGAACCTTTTAGTGAAGAAAATACCGTTACATTTGCCGCTCAATGGGTGCTATCAAAACAAAAAGGACCGGTAGTGGTTAATCTCTCAACTACTCGTGCTATCGAAGATATTGCAAATGCTGCAGGGGTTCCTTTCTACCGTTCACCGGTGGGCGAAGCAAATGTTGTTAAAAAGATGAAAGAAGTTTCTGCCATAATTGGTGGCGAAGGTAGCGGTGGAGTTATTTATCCTACTGTTAATTTTGGTCGCGATTCTTTTGTTGGCACCTCAATGGCTTTGCAATCGTTAGCTGAATCAGGGAAGAAACTCTCACAGGTGAAAGACGAACTCCCTCACTACGATATTGCAAAACGCAAAATAGACCTTGGTTCTGTTAACCCAGATTCTATAATCACAGAAGTAATAGCCATTTATTCAGAAGGAAAGCAATGCACTGATGATGGACTGCGAATAGATTTTGCGGATCATTGGGTGCACTTCCGTAAATCCAACACCGAACCCATTATACGCATCATAGTTGAAGCACAATCTTTAGACGCAGCTGAAAGCTATAGTGCACAATACTTTACCACAATTCAAAACTTAATGAAAAAAGGATAATAATTGTTTAAGAAATATATTTTATTTGTTTTAATAGGGTTTTTTGCGCTATCAGTGCAATCATACGCCCAAAATTATTTTGCATTTACGCATGAGGCGAGAGTAGTACCCGATAACTTTTTGCAAATTGAATCAGGGTTTATTTACAAACAAGACCGCTTTGAAAAAGACCGTTTTGGAAAAGATAAAATAATCCGAGATGTTAGTGCTCTTGGAACTCTTGCCCGCTATGGTGTATTGAAAAACGTTGAACTGCAGCTGGCATTCGATTATGGCAATACAACCACAGAATATGCAGGCATAACAACTAAATTTTCGGGCCTGCGAAACATTTCTCCGGGTATTAAATACCTTATGTACGATGGCGGTACAAAATACCCGATGCTATCGTTGCATGCCGCAGTAAAATTACCTGCAGGAAGCGAGTATTACAAACCTATTGATTTTGAACCTGTTTTAACTTTTATCTATGCTCAAAAACTTGGTGGTAAAGGCGATCTGGGTTTTAATCTCGGTGGAAGAATTAACAGTGCAACAAAAAATCTCGTGGTGCATTATTCAGGGGCATTAGGTATGCCGCTCTTTCAAAATGTAACTGGGTTTGTTGAAGCCTTTGGCGATTTAACCGAAAACACCGACAATCATTTTTTTGATGCAGGATTTAACGCTTATGTTAGTGAGATTGTTGAATTTGATGCTGCCGTAGGTTCAGACTTGAATCCCGAAGTTAAATCGATACTTGTTAAAATTGGTTTTACACTAAAAATTCAATAGTCTGAAAGTTAAGAGAGACGCATTCTCTTTTGTAAATACGTTATCAATGCGGTGTCAAAAGGCGTAGCGGTTGATAGCATAGTAAATTCAATGCCGTAATCTGAACATTGTTTTTTTAGATAATCCAAATGTTCGTTTACGGCATTTTTATAATCTTTCCGTAACTGATGCGGTAATACACTCATCTCTTCATTTGTTTCTAAATCCACGAACATAGAGTC
>CALKUG010000192.1 GCA_937996765.1 uncultured Ignavibacteria bacterium | reverse complement strand
TAAAGCAACTCACGAGACCAAAGAAATTTTTTATAAACTTCAAGAAAAGATAAAGTTATTACCAGACGTTAATGAAGTGATAGATCAAAAAGTAGGGATTACTTATAGGACAACAAAAAGTTTTACAAGATTTGAATTTGGCAAGAGTTACATTGATGTTTTACTCCGGGAGGAAAAGTACAATGACCCCAAAAAATTAGTAAAAGATATCAGCACTTTTAAGTGGGGATATAAGGGTAGAGTAAAAATTAAATCAATAGGTGAAGTAGACGACGTATTTAAACTAATCAAACAATCATACGAGCAAACTCTGTAAATAACTTCTGTAATTTTTACCTTGCAATACATTCCGCACTATGAAAAAAGAATTCACAATTAAATCCCGTGGATTATTCTCACCTAAAGACGATCAACCCTTTAAAGTAAGCCGTTCAGGCATTGAGCTCTTTGTCGAGTGTCCGTGTTGTTTTTATCTTAATAATGTTAAAGGTATTCGCCGACCTTCCGGACCGCCATTCAATATTAATAAAGCGGTTGACACCTTACTCAAAAAAGAGTTTGATGTTCATCGTGCTAATAGAACCCCTCATCCTTTAATGTCAGATAACGGAATTGACGCAGTTCCGTTTGCTCATGAGAATATGGACATATGGCGTGAGAACTTTAAAGGAGTGCAATACCTACATGAACTAACTAATCTTTTGATCACGGGAGCAGTAGATGATATTTGGATAACTGAAATGGGTCAACTCATTGTGGTTGATTATAAGGCAACGTCAAAGAACGAAGAAGTGAACCTTGACGCCGAGTGGCAAGACGGCTACAAACGACAAATGGAAGTTTATCAGTGGTTGCTTCGCAGACTCGGATTTTTTGTTTCAAGTACCGGTTACTTTGTCTATTGTAACGGCAAGACTGATCGGGATGGCTTTAATGGAAAAATTGAGTTTGATGTTTCGGTAATTTCATACACCGGAAATGATTCATGGATTGAAAGAACTCTCTTTGATCTGAAGAGATGTCTTGAAAGTAAAAAGATTCCGAAAGCAAGTGCGGACTGTGAATATTGTGGATATGCAAACGCTCGAGCAGTAGCGTGAAACATGATGAGCGTTTTTTGGTATAATAGTACATTGAACCGCTACTATAATTTGGGGCACAAGTCCAATGGTATAAGTCAACTGTTATTTATATGCCGTGCAATCTCGAAAGAGGTGAAGCGGTAAACCGTAGTAAACGGCATATAGAGACGACCTCGGTTGACTTAGGCACTATGTAGGAGTTAGGTCGTAAAAAAAACTTCTATATATGTTTGCGGTTTATAAGTTGCAGTAAAGGTTAGTCCCGAGTAGTCGGGACTGACCTTTTTGCTTTTATATGGTAGAATATGAGCAAAATAAAATGAAAGGAGGATAGTTCTTTGTCAAAACAAGAATTTTTGAACTTTGCTGAGATAAGCAAAGCGATTTCATTTAGCGAAGTGCTTGATTGGCTGAATATCCCATATCAAAAAAAGAATAATGAATTACGTGGGGAGGGTTTTATCGTTTCGGTTGAGAAGAATTTATTCTTTGATCCAAAGGACGATAAGCGAAAGGGTTCGGTGATTAATTTTGTTTCTTACTACATGCAAACCGGATTGCGGGAAGCCGCAGTGCTACTTAAGACGGAATTTCTATCAAAGAAAAAAGAAAGCAAGCCCGAACGTGAGATGCCAAACTTAACACTTGAGTATCATAGCTATTTAACCAAACGTTCTATCTCGCCGGAAGTTGCTGAAGAGTATGAAGTTGGTCTGGTAAAGCAACGAAGCGTTGTATCCGGCAGGATTGCTATTAAAGTATATGATTCAAAAGCCAATCACATTGGGTATATCGGGTACAAACTGGAAGATGACAGTTGGTTTTATCCAAAAGGTTTTAGAAGACCACTGTATAACATTCACAAATTAACCGATAAGAAAGCAGTTATTGTTACTGCTGATCCGTTTGATGCTTTGCGAATCATTTCACTTAAGATTCCGCAAGTTGTTTCATTGCTCGCTCAATCAATGACTGCTGTGCAGGAAGACGAGCTGAAAAACTTTAAGTATATTCTCTTACTTCATAGAGAACCTGAGAATATTGTGAACCGGTTATATAGTGATAGCTTTATCAAAGCACCTGTTCTTTCTAAACCGTTACACGAAATGTCAACACAAGAATTAATGAATGTAATAAAGCCCCCGTCATAGGAGGCTTTTTAATTAAGTTATCAAGCTTTACAAAAGAATTTTTTTGTAATAATATTTTATGGATTTCGTACGGGCCTATAGCTCAGTTGGTAGAGCGCTTGCATGGTATGCAAGAGGTCAGCGGTTCAAGCCCGCTTAAGTCCACAGTATGGATTTCACTTACAAAGT
>CALKUG010000191.1 GCA_937996765.1 uncultured Ignavibacteria bacterium | reverse complement strand
ATATTTTTATATTCATCTAAGACTACAAAGTTATCAATCATTGTAGTTACGCTATCAGGAACGGCATATTTCTCTTTTAGTTCATGAGTAAGTGATTTATTCATAACAATTAACTCTTTGAAGCCGAGCTCTTTGCCTTTAATCGTTCGTGGTATTCTTGTGTAAATAAATCTCCCAAAAACACCGCTCACTGCAACTGCAACCATGCTCCAAAAGCTTGTGGCAACCAATCCGCCGAACTTAAATGTAGTGTGTAGCAATATAAGTAGTGGGCCCATAACACATAAAAAGATGTGAAATTCCAACCAATTCCTTAAACTTCCCCAATTTTGCATGAATCCAACTCTCTTACGAAGCATATACAAACCCATCCCCACAATCATAGCAACTGAGCCAAAAACACCAAGCCCATGGCCAATAATACCACTTGCTTTTAGGTCGCCATGCAAATCACTAAAAAACCTCTCTTCGATGGGAGTTGTGTAATAACCCCATCCAAGGTTTAGATAGTATAAAAAAACAGCAAGTGTTGATCCAAAATAGATTATGCGAAGTGCAATTATGCCTTTTTCACTTTTTTTTGCCATCGGTTACCCAAAAGAAATCATATCATTATAAATGATGCTAATATTAAAATTGAACTGTTTAAGCTATTTTTACATATCTTATTTTGAATATAATACTAAAATTTCCTTTCCCAAATAAATTCTAACACAAAAGTGTTTATACTTTTTTGTCAAGAATCTATATACATAAAAATGTAAGAGTATTAACAACTTCATCGAAATATTTTTTCAAATACACTGCATTTTGCTTATTTTGAAGTTCAAATGGTTTAGGCAATGTGTGGACTCAATTTTTCAAATAACTACAATATTTTTAGCTTTTTCAACTATAGCCCTTTTGTTGATGTTGCTATACAGCAAAAACAAGTTTAAGCTAAGCGAATCGCTGCTTAATGTTACAAGGGAAGAGTTAAAAAGCAAAAATGCTGAAATCGACGATTTCAACGCCGCTCTTCAAACAGTTTTGGAGCACGAGGATTATGCTCCAATTCAAGCGGTGAAAACAAATTATTCTTCGCTGATTGACCAAGTACTGTTTACCACCGACTTAGTGAGGAAGGTATTTAATAAAATACCCATTCCATTAATTGTTTTTGACGGTAATTACGTTGTTTTAGCAGCAAACGATATGTTTGCTGAACTTTTTAATAGAGTTCGTTCAGACTTACGAGGAATGAATCTAGCCGACATTTGTGTTGATGTTATACCAGCTCTTCCCCGTTTCGAAGAAATGCCTGGTATAGGCCAGTTCAAAGTTATTACTCCCGACGATGATGATAAAATGTTCAAGCTTATTAGTAAGCCCATTAACATTGACGGCTTAAAATTTTATTTTACTTTGTTTATCGATGTAACCGATCAGCTTATGATTGAGGAAATTTTGCACGAAAGCAGGGATATGCTCACCACGGTAATTGATAACATCCCTCAACACATAGCCTGGAAAAATCACCGAACTGAGTATCTTGGATGCAATAAAAACTACGCACAAGCAGTAGGAGTCAGTTCTTCTTTCGATTTACTCGGTAAAACCGACTACCAACTACCTTGGCGCGATGAAGAAAAAGAATATTACAATCAGTGGGATCGTCATATTCTTAAACAACAAACTCCCGTTTTACACAATCTTGAACGTAGATCTCTCTCCGATGGTTCGCAAATAATCCTCGATGTTAACAGAATTCCGTTCTTCCTAAGGCATAATAAATCCATGGGATTACTTATTACTTACGAAGATGTAACACAACGTATTGTTGCCGAACAAGAACTAAAAAAAGCCAAAGAAGATGCTGAACATGCAAATAGAACGAAATCGCAATTTGTATTTAATACCTCCCACGAAATTAGAACTCCATTAAATGGAATTATTGGCTTTGCTGATGCAATTTCTTCGGCTCACTCGCTCTCTGATGCAAGAAAATACTCGGCTATTATTTTGCGTGAATCCGAAAGTTTACTTGCACTACTTAACGATTTGCTGGATTTAGCAAAACTTGAATCCGGCAAAATGGAAATCGAACGCTCCGCTTTTGATTTACAAGAATTGCTCGACCTCATTAAAAACTTTGCGACCGTTCAGCTGGCGAACAAGTCTGTGAAATTTGAAGTATTACTTTCAGAGGATCTCCCTCGATATTATATTGGCGACGCACTCAGATTGCGGCAAATTCTTCTTAATCTTATCGGTAATGCGGTAAAATTCACAGAGCGCGGTTCAATTAAACTTATAGTGGAAGTGTTAGTAAGGAACATAGAGTATTTTGATTTGCGTTTTTCTGTTGTTGATACCGGCATTGGTATCCCACACGACAAACAAAAATATATATTCCAGAGTTTTGCTCAAGCCGACGACAGTACAACACGAAAATTTGGAGGAACCGGACTTGGTACCTCAATTGCAAAACAACTTATCGAGTTGATGAACGGCACCATTTTCCTTAAATCTGAACCTGGTGAAGGAAGCACGTTTTGTGTTGATTTGAGAATTGGACTGGATAAAAGAGCCGGTGTTATAGATTTATCTAATGAGGGTAGCAATCACGAAGAATTTGAATCGCTTGCCCCTATTTACGGCTCGATATTATTAGCCGAAGATTACCTTACTAATCAACAAATAGCAAAGCTCCATTTAGAAAGTGCCGGGCATAATGTAACTATAGCCAACAATGGGAAAATTGCTGTTGATGCTTGCACAAAACAGGAATATGATTTAATTTTGATGGATATTCAGATGCCTGAGATGGATGGCTATGAAGCAACTTCGCTTATCAGACGACTTTCTGAATATTACACAACCGTTCCAATTATTGGACTTACTGCGCACGCAGATGCATATACCAATACTAAGTGTTTAGAAACAGGTATGAACGATATACTCACTAAACCCATTCATAAACGCACTTTCCTCGAGAAAGTTACTCAGCATCTTCTGGAGTTTAAGGGCTTTTCAGCTTCTACTTCTGCTGAAGATTTATGGCTCGATCCACCGGAGGAAACCGGTTACACAACGGATTCCGACCCAATTGATGTTAGTTACGCTGTTGAACAATTTGGAGATAAAGCTCTGTTTTATGAAGTAGTTAAGGTTTTTATTTCCAACGTTGATACACAAATTTCAGTTATTTCTCATACATTGGAAACTCATAATTATTCTGTTTTGCGAAAAGAGATGCATTCCATTAAAGGGGGTGCCGGTTCTCTTACTGCCATATCGCTTGCTGAAGCAGCTGGTGCGATAATGAGTGCGATTGATACAGAAGATTATGACTCACTCGATTTAAAATATCAGACATTTTGCTCGGAATTAGACTCTTTAAAAACCTTTTGTAACAACTATCTTTTTAAGTAATACCAATGAAAATTTTAGTAGTTGATGACGAATATGTAGCTCTGCAATTGATGACCAATTTGTATAGAAGCTACGGCGAATGCACCCCTGCTAATAACTCTCTTACTGCGCTTCAGGTATTTACCGAAGCAATAAACCAAGCTGAACCTTTCGACATTGTTAGCATTGATATTGAGATGCCGGGTATGAAGGGTGTTGATTTAATGATGGAACTCGCAAATATTGAGTTAAAGCATAACGTAACGCCATCAAAAAAGATTATTGTGTCCGCAGAAGCAACACGAGATAATGTTCTCAATTCAAAACGCGCGGGAGTGGATGCTTTTATAGTAAAGCCCTGTAACAAAGCCACTCTCCATGCTAAATTGATTGAGGCGGGTGCTATTAGCAACCCTGAAGCCGTTGGCGGAGAAAAAGAGTTTATTGATTCCGGCAAACCAAAAATCCTTATTGCAGATTCTAACACCGATACTCGTCAAGAGCTTGCACGTATAGTGACAAGCCTTATTGATTGTGAAATGGTGATGGTTGCAGGGGGCGGAGAAGCTATAAAAATGTTTAGGCAAATCAAACCAGATTTAGTGATATCTGATGTAACTTTGCCGCAAGTGAGTGGGTTTGATTTTATTAAAATGCTTAGGGCCGAACCCACCAACAATAACACACCGGTGATTATATTTAGCGAAAAAGCAGATAAAGATACGGTCTTCAAACTGAGCAAATTAAGTATAGTCGGCTACCTTTCAAAAAATATTGGTATCGAGGTACTTAAACCTAAAGTTTATGCAATGCTTACAAATATTTTCAAGAGTAAAAGCCCTCAAACAAAAGATGCTATAGCTCCGGATGCTAAGTTTAAAGTAATTTTGGCTGATTCGGATGCAGCTTTTTCGCAACTTTTTGTTCAGTATTTTTCGAAATCTTTTGATATAACTGTTGTCACATCTTTCGATGAATTAGTAAACAAATTCGCCGAAATTGAAGCTTCGGTTATATTATTGGAAGACAAGCTGACTACAATATCTGCGGATGCGATTTCACAAAAACTTGCTGCCACTAAACCGGTTCAAAAATTTTCATTGTATTATCTTTCAGTAGCTTCTCTATCATCAAGTTCAAACTCTTCATTTGTCAGTGGCACTATTAACAAAGCTAATTTTAACAATTTTGTTAAAGATTTTGCAAAAATAGTTTTTCGTGAAGATGAAGTTTATTCCCGTCTCATCAGAATAAACAAAAAAACTATGCGCGGCAAACTCGAAGAACTCCTTATGCGTCATATACTCTTAAAAACGGGTAGTGCAGTAAGTTACCTGGAGGAGGAGAAAGCCGAGTCAATATCAGTAGAATTTTTAGTTTCTGTTGATTTGGTTGAGGAAATGAGTGGCACTTCTGTTACTATCGGTATTGGTGGCGACCAACCCGCAATGGTTAAGTTATGCACTCTCCTTGGCAGTGAAGAACAGATGCTTTCCACTAAGGCGCTTGAACCGGTTATAAAGGGTGTTGAATTAATTGCTAATGAATTTCTCCCCATTTTTGAATCCTTAAAAATCAAATTACGAATGAGACCACACAAGGTTTCTACAAAAAAAACCTTTCGCTCAATTCGTCAATGGAACCACCTTTTACCATTAAGAATAGGCGAAAGCTATTATTTGTTTGGTATGATGGTCAGTAAAATTATTAACGATTAGGGTGTTGTTTCTTTTTTATAATTGCAACAACACGATAAAGTTTTATCAAACTACGTTTAACAAGTATGGTATCAACTGCTTGGTTATAGGAGTGCAAAGCAACAACCTCGGGCATAGGTGTTTCACGAAATTGTTTTAACGCTCCTTTGCTGCTATCCCAGAGCGCTGCTACCAAATCACCTGAATAGGGTTTATCATATAGACTCACCAATGCTAAATCACCTTCATTTACCATCGGCTTCATACTATACCCAAACTCTGAATCAATCTCTAAGAAAAAGTGTGTGTCGGGGTCGTAGTTTAACGAAACCGTTTCATAAACGTCTTCAAAAGCTTTAAATTCAGCATTCCCTGCGGGAATTCTTCCCAATACTCGGTAATTATTTGCACCTGAATTACTTCTATACTCTTGCGACTGCACGGAATCAATATCAATACTTGTTCCCGATTCTTCCCCTCTTAGCAACCAATCAATATCACATCCAAGTGCCGATAATCTTGCAAGTATTTCTCCACCCGGTATGCTTTTTCCAACTATATAGCTATTTAATGATTGTGGCTTCATTTCCAATAAGGATGCAAAATGCGTAAGATTTTTGAAGTTCTTCTCTCCAAAATACTTTAGCCGCTTTCCAATTTCTAATTTATCAATCATAACTTTTACTTGAAGATTATTAAGACAATTTACTTTTTTTAAGAATCTTGCACTTGACTTTTATAATACTATTACCTTATGTTTCTCTCATGAATAAGATAATTTTCTTATTGTTTTAGATGTATTTATCAAATATACAATTTTTATCTTAAAATAAAGTGGTACGGAGTTTTTATGGAAAGTTTTTTTCAAGAAAGTGATAAGATTTCGAGTTTCGAATTCACACCCGGGACTGAGCAGTTGGCATTTTTTGAGCAAATGGGATTGTTGGATAAGGTAGCTCTCAGAAATTATAGAATTCGAAATGATTTTGCCCAACTACAATCCGAAGGATTAAAAATGAGGGATATAGAAGAAATTCTCGGTGATAAGTATTTTCTCTCCCCGAGTCAATTCATAGAATTATGTACGATAGTAGGGCGAAGTGAGTAAAAAGTATCAACTCGAACATTTCAAAATAAAAGTGCTGCCCGTTAGGGGATGAATGGTACTAATTTCTAAAATTTTATAAGTGGTCATATCATAATTCAATCGTTTTTTTACTAATACAGCAACTTTTGAGGCATATTCTTTAAATGTGGCAGCTTCTTGTAGTGGTATGGGTAATTGATACCAATCACCATCAATTTTTACCGGAAGCTGCTCAGTATCCGCATTGTACAGAGCAATTTCTTCTAATGAAGTTTTAGTAGTATGTTCCGATTTTTTGATAACACCGTCTATTTCTTTGAGTTTTTGTTTGAGTATGGTCTCAAAACGCAATCCATATTTTTTGTACAGTCGTTCCGACTCTTTTGCCAACCTGATTTCAAAATCACTCGATTTTTCAAATTCCCCTTTTGAGGAAATAGATCTTAATGCTTTTGCAAGCTCAGTTCTATTTCTTTTATACTCTTGATATGCAAAAATTGGAACCTTAAAAAAATCGGCATTGAGAATAGTCCCATCTTCTAAACCTGCAAATACTCCGCTACTCCCCTTTTTTAATGCTATTGCATGAACCGCATTATTGTTTTTTCTCAGAGTAAGCACCAGCTCTTGCTGAGCAAGATGAACAATTTTTATGGTTGAGTCTAATCCGGCACTTACAATATAATTTTTGAGTTCATCAAAACGAATTTGCATAACTCCGTTATTATGTACTTTATACGTTGCGGGCGGTAATCCTTGAAATGGCGACCAAACATGAACATTTTCATCAAACCCGGCAGATGCAGTAACTAAAGAATTGGGAGCAAATGCTACACTATACACCCAATCTTTATTTCCTGCATAGGTGTGCAATAAACGTTCCTGCTCAACATCCCAAAGAATCACCATTGAATCACGTCCCCCACTAATGAGATACTTTCCATCGGTAGAAAAATCAATGCTTAATACCGAATCGTGGTGACCTCTAAAAGTTTTAACAACTCTGCCTGTTTGTATATCCCAAAATCGAATTACACCATCGGCACAACCTGCAGCAATATGTAGTCCGTAAGGGGCAAATGAAAGTGAAAGTATATCTGATCCAACATCGTAATATAATGTGTCACCTGTATCAGAATCCAAACTTTGAATGGTGAGTTTTTTGCCTCCATAGGCAAGTTGTCGTGAATCATTAGAAAAGCAAGTTGAAAAAATCCATTCATCACTTTCAACAAAAGTCCGTAGCAAAACACAAGTTCCCGTTTCGCGCAGTTGTACATTACCTTTTCTATCTGAGGTAGCGATATATCCACCATCAGGAGAAACAGACATAGAAGTAATATGATCATCATGGGCTTTTATAAACTGCATAGCTGAGACATCACAGATTATTGATGGATAGCTATCAGGAAATGGAATCAAAGGGTATAAAATCTCTGATGTAGTTTTTTCAATATCTGAAATTGATACATCCGCAGACTTACCTTTTTTTGAAAAAAGAGTCTCCTCAAATACTCTTAACCAAGCCTGAATGCCCCATTGCGCAGAGTCAGACTGCAATCCCGTGGATACCGCGGTCTTCAACCAGCGTGATTTATCAGGGGTATTAGAGCTTTTTATTTCTTCAAACATGGTTAACGGCAAATCACAATCGAACAATGAAGTAATTGCCTCGATCTCTTTTTTTTCGGCACCAATAACATCGTACAGTAACCCGACTGTTTTCCGCTTATCAACCAACAAACTTTCACCATACTGTTCGAACAACGCAAGCAATACGTGAATAACTTTTTTATTCATGATGACCTTAGTTCCCCTTCCACTTTTCCAAATTTGATTATGTTGCCTTCACGAATGGCCGCTGTTTTACCAATGGGAACTTCAATCTCGCTTCCTTCTACAGTTCTAACTTTCCAAACCATGGGTGAGCAGTTTCTGATTCCGTAGATTTCCTCGGTGGGGTGTTTAACAACTTTACCAATTACTCTGGTAAAATCATAAAATTCACCAAGGTGATGTGGGAACAATTCAGTGTCATCGTTTAGGACTATTACCGTTTCTCCCAGTTTAATCCTCATCGGAGCTGGTAGAGTTGCGCCACAATTCCAGCATTGTTGTTTATAACCTTGTAACACTTTTTCTCTATCGTAGAAATTTTCTACTCCGCAAATAGGACAGTAAATAATACTATCACGTAACCGAATCATATTTGCACGCCAAATACTTTCGGCTACTCTACCATGTATTGCATCGTGGAGCCCTTCAGTAAAGGCTTTAGTAAATAGTTCTTTTATAAAGTGAGGGTAAACCCTCCAAAACAACAGTGGGTTTTCGTGGTAACCCGGAACGGGAGCATTTGATGAATCATTGGGGTCGAATATAAACAGCGGATCAAATCCGTAGAGGCGATTCATTGCGTGGATATCCAAGCAGCGAATATCATATTCGCGTTTCCCCTCAAGCGGATGATGAACAAAAAGAATGTAAAACAAGAGAACACTCAACGAATACAAATCAGTATATCGGGAAGGTATCGATTCACCCCTTACTATTTCGGGTGCCATAAATCGTGGTGTTCCCGCTATCATGGGTTGTTTCATTCCATCAACTGCCACATTATCATTGTCACAAATAAGTGTATCACCATCAGCTGGGTTGAAGAATACATTCCCAAACGATATATCGCGATACGAGTATCCCATGGAATGCAATTTCATAAAACTATCAGCGAGCTGAAAACCTACCGTGCACAAAGCCTTGAAAGAAGGTTCAGCATCGCGTTTCATAAGATGGATTATACTTTTGAATCGATCCTCTCGCAAAGGCATAATGTAGCCAAAACCCGCCGAAGTTGATTCAACAATATCAATGGGCCAAAGAAAATGATTGTTAGGGGGACCTTTTTTGATGAGATTTTCAATGGTATCACGTTGTTCTTTTACAGCGGAATGTGGGTAATACCATTTAACAGCATATTGTGTGTTTTCCCCTGTACATTTATAAACTTCACCCTGTCCGCCACCACCTATATATTGGTTTACAATATACTTTTTTCGGGGATGATTAACCGATAGAATTTCTTGTCTCAATTTCAACAATTGATTCATAGAGTTGCTCTACGATCTAAAAACAAGAGCAACGGTAATGTCATCACCACTACCCTTGGCGGTTATCTCCTGCATCCATTCATCCAACTGTTCTTCCTTGTTACTCAATTTTGATAGACAAAGCTCGCGCATTGCTTCAACCGTCAGCAGAAAATCGTTTTCCGTCTCGTAAGAATTTGGGAATCCGTCTGTTGTAAACAGAGCAAATTCAGGACTCTCATCTTCAATAAGTTGGAAATGAACTTTCATATCTCGCGCAGCAGTAGGCAAACACATACTATCGGTTTTTTCATCAGAAAAAATACCCTGTCCAAACGGAAAGTGATACACCCCTTTTTCAAACGATTCAACAATAACTCCATCACCGAGCTGTACATAACAAATAAACTCATCGGTTAGCAAGCCTGCCAATAGTGTTGAACCATAAGGTACGAGTATATCTGAAGTAAGGAAATCACTTTCAGTACCCCTTTCTATCGAGATAAAATCACGCCAAGTTTTAACAATTTTCTCGGGGAGTATCTCGCTAACATATCGCTTTATGAAAGATAACGACTCACCATCTAAACGCATTTTTACCACATCAAGCAACCTATCGATTGCTGAGGTAACCGCAAGTTC
>CALKUG010000190.1 GCA_937996765.1 uncultured Ignavibacteria bacterium | reverse complement strand
ATTGGTTATGGTATCATCGCAACCCGTAAATAACAACGGCAAAGTAAAAAGTAATACCGCAAATGAAAGGATCTGTTTAATTCTCATAACCATCCTTCTTTTTTGTACCAATCAATTGTACGCTTAATACCTTGTTCTATATTTAACTGCTGCCTATACCCTGTATCACGCATAAGTTTTTGGGTACTGCATGTCCAAGCATGACGGGTGATGTCTTTTGCTTTTTCCAAATTAAGTGTAGCTGGTTTTTTCTGAAGTGATGCCACAACTTGTGCAATTGCCGCCACGCCATACACCACAAAGTGCGGAAGTTTTAGACTGATAGCTTTTTTACCAAGAATTTTACCCGTTAAGCTACCAATCTGAGGCCAAGTGTAATACTCCTCCGAGCCAACAAAGTATATCTCACCTTTGGCTTTTTCGGAAGTAGCCGCCAAATAAAAGCCGTTCACTAAGTCAACTGCATGGATTAACGAAAGCACTTTGTTATCAAAGCCAATTTCAGTCATTAACCCGCCTGCATAGGTTTTAAAGAAAATAAGAATTTCGGTGTCGCGGTCGCCGTAAACTGCGGGGGCACGGCAAATAGTTATCGGCAATCTATCCATATAGGATTGAGCTACGCGTTCACCTTCGAGTTTACTATGTCCGTATGTAGTTATGGGGTTGCATGGGGTTTCTTCGGTAACTGGATTGCCATCAGGAGAAGGTCCCGTAGCCGTTAAGCTGCTGACCACAACAATTCTTTTGATCGAATCCTTGAATTCAATAGCGGTTTCCATAATAGAACGAGTTGTTTCGACATTCCCTTTGAAATAGCCTTCTGCATCAACCGATTTAACAACACCGGCAACATGATAAATATAAGCCGCTCCGGTAAAAGCAGTTCGCAAGCCGGCTTTATCCATAAGACCTGAATCAATAATTTCAATAGGTTTACCCTCTAACCACTTACGCGAAGAGGTTTTACGGAGTAAACAACGTACGTGATACCCTTTTTCTAACAATAAATCCACTAAATGGCTTCCAACAAAACCGGAGGCTCCGGTTACAACGGCTATTTCTTTTTCAGACATACTTAAACTATTTTCCGTAATTTCAACAATAAACTCAGATTCTTACTTTTCCTGCATTTATAACCAAATATTCAAAATGAATATTCTGTTTTGCAATTCAAGTGCATCTGTTTAAATTCAAACTTGAAAATTAACATTTTTTGTGTTAAATCTTTATTAAGAATTCTATTATAGTAATAGCAATCGGAGATAACATTGGATCTTTTTAAGAAGTGCGAAGAATTTACTCGGGCAGATGAAGTTAAACAAGCAGGATTTTATCCTTATTTCCGTCCTATCGAAGCCAACGAAGGGCCGGTAGTACAATTAGAGGGTAGAAAAGTTGTAATGGCAGGTTCTAACAATTATTTAGGACTCACAGCCCACCCGAAAGTAAAGGAAGCCGCAATTGAAGCTATTAATAAGTACGGCACCGGTTGTTCCGGCTCCCGTTACTTAACCGGTACTCTTGATTTACACATTGAATTAGAAGAAAGACTTGCTAAATTTTTTGGCGTTGAAGCCGTTCTTTTATTCTCTACCGGTTTTCAAACCGCTCTCGGTATTGTGCCAACCTTAGTTCAACGTGGCGAGTATGTTATATCCGACAAGGATAACCATGCGTGTATCGTTTCTGCAACTATGATGGCAAGAGGAATGACCGCGGAACTCGTTCGCTACAGGCATAATGATATGGATGACCTCGAACGCGTTATAAGCAAACTCCCTGCCGATGCAGGCAAACTTATTGTTACAGACGGTGTTTTTTCAACCGGTGGTGAGATAGTTAACCTACCACGTTTAGTTGAAATTGCAAAAAAATACGGTGCAAGAACACTTGTAGATGATGCTCATTCAACCGGCGTTATAGGCGTTGGTGGTAGAGGTACCGCAAGTGAATTTGGTTTGGTGGATCAAGTTGATATGACCATGGGTACTTTCAGCAAAACCTTTGCCTCTTTAGGCGGTTTTGTTACCGGTACCGAACGTGTAATTAACTTCCTTAAACATCAAGCTCCTGCTCTCATATTCTCAGCGTCCCCAACCCCTGCTTCTGTAGCATCTGCTTTGGCAGCTCTCACCATTTTGGAACAGGAACCCGAGCGCGTTACACGTCTTATTGCTAATGCAAATAAAGTGCGTACTGAGCTTACTAACATTGGTTTTAATGTAATCCAAGGTAGAACCGGTATCGTGCCTGTTATCGTGGGTGACGATTTACTTGCATTCCAAATGTGGAAACGCCTCTATGAAGAAGGTGTGTTTGTGAATGTGTTTATTTCCCCCGGTGTACCTGCCGGCCGCCAAATGATGCG
>CALKUG010000189.1 GCA_937996765.1 uncultured Ignavibacteria bacterium | reverse complement strand
GGAGGCAATTTAAGAATTCCAAGATTTTATTAGTGGTACTCAGCCCAACTTTTAATCTTTAAATCCGATTCATTGTAGCGTTTTAGTGCCTTAACAAATCGCTTTGCAAATTGAATATTCGTAATGAGCGGTATATTTAAATCAACCGCCCTACGTCTGATTATGTAATCACTATCCAATTCCTCTTTTTCAGAGTTCTTTGGAATGTTGATTACCAAATCAATTTTCTTCTCCGACATATATGTCAGAATCGAAGGTTCAACATTATCAAAGGGTCTCCAAAGCACTTCTACATCAATTCCTTGGCTCTGGTAAAACTCTGCTGTTCCTTTTGTACCGTAGAATTTAAGTCCCATTTCACGAAGTGCTTTTAACTCCTCAATGATTTCAGATTTTTCTTTATAAGTACCCGTGGAAAGCATTACAGCAATTTTAGGAATTTTAAATCCGGTTGAGAGCAAGCTCTTTAGAAACGCTTCGTTGAAGTCGTCACCTAAACAAGCAACTTCACCTGTTGATGACATCTCTACACCTAACACAGGGTCTGAACCCTTTAATCGAGTAAAAGAGAACTGCGATGCTTTAACACCAACATAATCAACATCGAAACTCGATTTATCAATGCGCGGAAGTTTTTCGCCAAGCATTAATCTTGTAGCAGCATCAATAAAGTTAATTTTAAGAACCTTTGAAACAAACGGGAAACTGCGCGATGCACGAAGATTACATTCAATAACTTTAACTTCGTTATCTTTTGCAATAAACTGTATGTTAAACGGTCCTGTAATTTCAAGGGCTGCGGCTATTTCCTTGGTAATTATTTTAACACGTCTCATGGTTTCGAGATAGGTGCGTTGTGGTGGTAATACAATTGTTGCATCGCCGGAATGAACACCTGCATTTTCAACATGCTCAGATATTGCATAGCAATAAAGTTCGCCTTCAGTTGCAACCGCATCAACCTCAATCTCACGTGCATCGGTTATAAATTTGCTTATAACAACTGGGTATTCGTTTGAGATTTTGGAAGCATTACCCAAGTACAAATTGAGTTCATTCTCGTTAAGCACTATGGACATTGCCGCACCGCTTAATACATAGCTGGGGCGAATCAATACCGGATACTCAACCTCATCTGCAAATTTCTTTGCTTCTTCAAGCGAAGTTAACTCTCGCCACTCGGGTTGTTCAATTTCTAATTCATCGAGTATTGCACTGAACTTTTTACGGTTCTCAGCATTATCAATCATAATCGGTGAGGTTCCAAGAATGGGCACATTGTTGGCATACAATTTCATCGCAAGATTGTTTGGTATCTGTCCGCCCATCGAGAGTATGAGCCCTTCGGGGTCTTCCTTCTCACAAACATCCAATACTCTTTCCAGCGACATTTCTTCGAAGTAAAGCTTATCGCAAATATCATGATCGGTGCTCACGGTTTCCGGATTATAGTTAATCATGATACTGCGCTTGTTCATCTCATTAAGCGTGAGAACAGAGTTTACACAACACCAATCAAATTCAACCGATGAACCAATTCTGTACGGACCACCACCCAGCACAATAATCGGTTTATCCGTTTCATCTTTAGCTATATCATCTTCAGTACCATTGTACGTCATATAGAGATAGTTAGTTTGTGCAGGGTATTCAGCCGCCATAGTATCAATTTGCTTTACAACAGGTACAATACCCAGTGATTTACGATACTCTCTTATACCCATTTCATCGCCCTCCACCAATCGAGCAATTTGTAAATCTGAAAAGCCCCGTTGTTTGGCTTCTTTCAACAGCTCGCGATTAGGGGTCTGCGATTGAAGTTTTAGCTTTTCGGTTATTGCGATGATACCTTTCATTTTATGCAAGAACCAGCGATCTATCTTCGAGAGTTCATGCACTTTATCAACGCTCCAACCCAGTTCGAACGCTTGTGCCACATGGAATAATCGCTTATCTGTTGGACTTGCAATCTGTTTTTCCAAGTCGGCTTCCTCAAAACTCAAGCCGGCAAACCCTTGCATACCAATATCCAACATACGAATTGCTTTCTGCAAAGCTTCTTCGAATGTGCGGGCAATTGACATTACTTCGCCCACGGATTTCATCTCACTGCCAAGTAATGTGCTCACCTGACTAAACTTCTGCAAATCCCATCTTGGGAATTTCAGAACTATGTAATCCAATGCAGGTTCAAAACAAGCGGAAGTTTCTTTAGTGATAATATTTTCAACTTGATTTAAGTCATATCCTAATGCCAGCTTTGTAGCAACAAAAGCCAAAGGATATCCCGTAGCTTTAGATGCCAATGCCGAGGAACGGCTTAATCGTGCGTTTACTTCAATAATTCTATAATCAAAAGAATGGGGACTTAGAGCAAATTGGATATTACACTCACCTATTATGCCTAAATGGCGGATAAGTTTAATTCCTATTGAGCGTAATTGGAAATTCTCTTGAGCAGAAAGCGTTTGAACCGGTGCTACTACAACGCTATCGCCCGTATGTATTCCCATGGGGTCAATATTTTCCATATTACAAATGGTAATACAGTTGTTGAACTTATCGCGTACAATCTCGTACTCAAGTTCTTTCCATCCATAGAGTGACTCTTCAATAAGAATTTGATTGGTAAATGCGAATGCACGTTGTGCTTTTTCTCTTAACTCCGCTTCGTTATTCACTATACCGGAACCAAGTCCGCCTAATGCATAAGCCACACGCATCATTACCGGATAATTAATTTCATTGGCGGCGGCTAATGCTTCATCTACATTCGCTACTGTTTTGCTTAATGCAACCTTAAGACCAACTTCGCGAACTTTTTCAGCAAACAAAAATCTATCTTCAGTATCTTTAATCGCCTGAACGGGTGAACCCAGTACACGGACGCCATATTTTTCAAGCACTCCGCTTTCGTAAAGTTCCACACCAACGTTCAGAGCTGTTTGCCCGCCAAAGCTGAGCAGAATCCCGTCAGGGGCTTCTTTTTGAATTACTCTTTCAATAAATGAAGCACGAAGTGGTAAAAAATATACATGGTCTGCTAATTGTTCAGATGTTTGAATTGTTGCAATATTCGGGTTAATTAATACCGTTTCAACTTTATCTTCTTTAAGAGCTTTGATAGCTTGTGATCCGGAGTAATCAAACTCACCGGCTTGACCAATCTGCAATGCACCCGAGCCGAGAATTAATACCTTTTTTGGTTTTCCTTTTATAATCATTTCAAAGTCCTCACAAACATGTCAAAAATAAATTCTGTATCATCCGGTCCGGGCGATGCTTCAGGATGAAACTGTGTGCCAAAAAACGGTTTACTGATATGGATAATTCCTTCATTAGTACCGTCGTTATCGTTGGTAAACCACTCACGCCAATCTTCTTGAAGTGTCTGACTATCAATAGCAAAGCCGTGGTTCTGCGATGTGATATAACAACGATTTGTACCCGACTCATTCACAGGTTGGTTATGGCTTCTGTGTCCGTATTTTAATTTATACGTATTCATGCCGGCAGCAAGTCCTAAAATCTGCGATCCCAAACAAATGCCCAATATAGGTTTTTCGTTAAGCATTGCATTACGAGTATTTTCAATAGTAGTTACGCATATCTTGGGGTCACCCGGTCCGTTTGAAAGAACAATACCGTCACATTCTTCTTCATGAAAAGGATAGGTATGCGGCACACGTATTACCGTGATATCTCTGCGCAAAAATGCCTGCATAATATTGTTTTTGGAGCCACAATCAACAATCACCACTTTTTTATCGCCTTTTTTATAGACTACCTTTTCGGGAGTGCAAACGCTACCCGGTAAATCGGTGGTATTGGGGTCTTCTATTTCATCCACAAAAATACCGTCGAAACTAATCTGACCAAGCATGGTGCCTTTATCGCGCAGTTTTCTGGTTAGGGCACGTGTGTCAATGCCATACAATCCGGGAATGTTTTCGCTTTTCATCCAATCGCCTAACGATTGCGCAGCATCCCAATGCGAATATTCTTCGGTATAATCGGTAATAAGAAGTGCTTTCACCTGAATTTTATCAGATTCAAAATTCTTCAGCAAACCGTTTTCAATTTCTTTTCCCGGTACGCCATAATTGCCAATTAAGGGGTACGTCATACCCAAAATCTGTCCTGCATACGAGGGGTCGGTCATGGTTTCCGGGTATCCCACCATACCCGTATTAAACACTACCTCACCAACGGTATTTGTAACTGCTCCAAAACTGTAACCTCTGAACTCGGTTCCATCTTCCAGTCTTAGAACACCTTCTATTTTCTTTGTCATCTATCATCTCTCCGGCGGATAAAAAAATAGCCACCCTTTTGGGGTGGCTAACCTTAATGGAAATATTCTATCGAAATCTTTTTTAAAATCTTTTTTATTGTCACTACTCGTCGAACGTTACTTTTTTTGTGTAATTTTCGAAGTCAAATAT
>CALKUG010000188.1 GCA_937996765.1 uncultured Ignavibacteria bacterium | reverse complement strand
GTATTCCTTGAATTAGATTTGAAACGAAGTTACTCTGAAATTTTATACTCGATTGAAAGTATTTCAATTCCGAGGTCTCGAATTCGATTCAGAACACCAAATAAATGTGCTTGATCTTGTATTTCACCTTCAAACAAAGTATTTCCGCTAATGGTAGCAGTTATTTTCATATCCGCAAACTCTTTTTTTATTGCCGCTGAAAGATGTCCTTTTGTAGCAATAAAACAATACTTTGTTCTCGAACTCTTACAGATTTCGGACAGATGTTTAGCTATGAACTTCATAACTATTCGGCCACTTCTGTGTGAATAACATCTGGTTGCTTTTTCGAAAACAGTTTCTTCACTTTGGCTCTCATTTGTTCGGCATAACTATAAACAACAGGAACTACAACCAATGTTAAGAACATCGAGCTTGTTAAGCCACCTATAAGTGCCCATGCAAGACCTGCTTTCCATTCTGAGCCTGAACTTGTAGAAAGAGCGATTGGTAACATACCAAACACCATTGCAACTGTTGTCATAATAATCGGGCGAATACGCATTTCACCGGCATCCATCAATGAATCGTAAACAGATTCGCCTTCTTTCATTTTCTGATTGGCTCTATCCACCAACAGAATTGCGTTTTTACCTACCAATCCTATAAGCATGATTATACCAAGCAAGGAGAAAATGTTAATAGAGTGCATTGTTAAGGCCAATGCAAGTAATGCACCAACCATAGCCACCGGTATTGAAAACAATACAATGAAAGGATAAAGATAGCTTTCGTATAACGCAACCATAATCAGGTACATAAAGAGTATAGCCGCCATGATAGCCAAACCAAGCGAGCCAAATGAATCTGCCTGGGCTTTCAAATCACCATCGTAAGCAACTTCTACGCCTTGTGGGAATTTTTCCTTATCGAGTGCAATTTTGATATCTTCACCAATTGACCCTGAAGGACGACCTACTGCGTTCGAATATATAACTACAGAGCTGTTCCTATCGTAACGGTCCAGTTTATTTGGTCCGGTAGTTTGAGTAACAGTAGAAAACTGTTGTAATTCGATACTTTCACCATCTCTGTTTACAAAGGTAAGGTGAGCCAAATTATCGGCTTTCGACCTATCAAATTCATCAATTACAATACGCAAATCGTATTCAGTGTCCCCTTCGCGGAACTTTGAATCGTCGTCACCTGTAAGGGCAACACGTAATGCCATTCCAACTTCACCAATTGTTAAACCAAATGAGGAAAGTTTCTCGCGGTCGATAACCACATTGGTTTCAGGATTTCCTTCTTTTGATGAAAGACGAACATCCGATGTACCGGGAATGTTTTTCATTATGTCGGAAATTTTCTGTGCTGAATTGATTGCATCTTCACGATTTGGTGCTTTAACAATCAGTCGTATTGGGGAATCGTCAGCTGTTCCAAATATACCAATGGGATTTACACGAGCAGTCACTGCTGGGTATTTTCTCAATTCCCGTTTGATAATATCCTGAACTTCTTCCGTGCCACGAACGCGTACTTTTTTATCATAAAGTATAACCGTTATTTCGGAAGAGTTACTTGCCGCTTGACCTAACATACCTTCGCTTGAAGCACCAACGTTTACATACACATTTTTAACTTCAGGTATTTTAGAAATAAACTGCTCAATTGATTGGGTAGTGTAGTTGGTTTGCTCGAGCGACGTACCTTGTGTTGTTTCAATGGTTACCGTGAACTCACCTCTATCGGATTGTGATATGAATTCACCGCCGATAAAACCAAAAGGTACTAACATTAAAGATGCTACAAACAGTACACCGGTAAATGCAAACACTTTTAAGCGGTTCGCCAAACTCCACTTAAGAGTAAGCAAATAATAATGGGTGAATCTCTGGAACTTCTTTTCAAACCATATTGCGAAACGACCGATAAAGGTTATTCCTGCAAGTTTTTCGTGTTTACCGATTCGAGAGGCAAGCAACGGAGTTACGGTAAACGATACAAACAAACTCATAAGTGTTGAGAACACCACCACCAAAGCGTATTGCTGTACAATGTTACCAATCATACCACCGGTGAATGCAAGCGGAACAAAAACCACTACGTCAACAAGTGTAATTGCGAGAGCAGCAAATCCTATTTCATTTCTACCTTTTAATGCAGCTGTTCTCTTTTCTACACCCTGCTCTAAATAGTGATAAATATTCTCTAACACCACGATAGAGTCATCAACAAGAATACCAACAACTAAAGATAGTGCCAGGAAAGTCATTAAGTTAAATGTAAAGTCAAAAGCGTACATGAGAATAAATGTAGGCAACATAGATGCCGGTATTGCAAGCATTACAATAAACGAATTACGAATGCTATGTAAAAACAACAACATCACAGCTGCTACAAGAAATATGGCAATAAGTAAGTCAACCTTTACACCATTAGCAGCTGAAATGGTAAATGTAGAACCATCTTGTGCTACTTCAAATTTGAGACCAACACTTGCATATTCTTTTTCCAACGAAGCTAACTCAGCACGTGTTAACTTACTCACTTCCACTGCATTTGCATCGGATTGTTTTTGTATCAATAAACCGGTTGATTCTTGTCCGTTAAATCGAAGGATATTTTCGATTTCTTTTGTGCCATCTTCAACATCGGCAATATCGGTTACACGAATTTCGTTACCCTTTTCACCTCGCATCAACACAAGGTTTTTTATTTGCTCAATTGAAGTAAACTTTCCTGCCAAACGAACAGTGTATTGATTGTCATCGTTTTTTAACCTTCCGGTTGGGAAATCTAAATTCGAGTTTTTGATAAGTTCAGTAACTTGCAAAACTGAAAGTCCATACGAACGGATTTTATCCTGGTTGAGGTTCACTCGTATCTCACGTTCAACTCCGCCAACCGTATAAACCTGGCTAACACCGGCAACGCGTGATATACGCGGCTGAACTCTATCTTTTATCAGTTGATAGAAATCCTTAGATGCAAGATTTGATGTAGCCGAAATACGAAGAACAGGTATTTCGTCTAATGCAAATTTTGAAATAACCGGTGATTTTACACTTGCGGGCAACTGAGCCAAAATTTCATTTACTTTTCGCTGTGCATTTTGAAGTGTATTATCTATATCAACCGCTTGGTCAAACTCAACCATAACAAACGAGGCACCCTCGTATGAAATAGATGTTATTCCTTTAATCTGCTCGAGAGAGGAAAGTGCGTCTTCTATCTCCTTAGTTACACCTGTTTCCACTTCATTGGGTGAAGCACCGGGATATACGGTAGTTATGGTAACAACTGGCGGAGCTATTTTGGGAAGTAACTCGTAGTTAATATTAACGAAGCTATAAATTCCCAACACAGAGAGCACTGCAAATACAACCACAATAAAGGTGGGTCGCTTAATTGAGAGTTCTGTAATTGTCATAATTTCATCCTTTTTATCTTACGATTCACAATTATTGTACGATTTTAACTTTGGAACCGTCTTTAAGATTTTGTGCTCCGGCAACAACAACTTTTTCGCTATCTGTAAGACCTTGTAATACTTCTAAATAATTCTCATCAGTGCTTCCAATGGTGAGCTTACGCAGTTTTGCAACTCCATTTTCAACAACAAATACTTCGGCATTTTTTACACTGCCGCGTAATGCTGTTCTTGGTATTACTAACGATTCTCCTCCGACTAACGATGTAAACTCAACTCTTCCAAACATTCCTGATTTCAGAGGATTTTTGCCTGAGTTTGCAAGAGA
>CALKUG010000187.1 GCA_937996765.1 uncultured Ignavibacteria bacterium | reverse complement strand
TTTTTATGATAAATGCGGTTTCTCGGTCGTTGCTACGATTCCGCAGTTTTATAAGGCAAACGATGATTTGCTCATTTATGGTATATTATTAACGAATCTTAAATAGGACGTAGGTATGGAACTTTGGCAACGATTGATTAGAGATAGTGTGCACACCGTTGACCAGCTTGTGGATAAATTTGGATTGGATAGAAGGGTTGCCGAAAACCTTAACGAGTTTTTTCAGGTTCGTATTAATCCGTACTACCTCAGCTTGATTCGCTACCCGGGTGACCCCATTTGGTTGCAATGCGTACCCGATGAAATTGAACTCGATGATTATGATGGCGAAGAAGACCCTCTGCAAGAAGATGCTATGAGTCCTGTTCCAAACATCACACACCGCTACCCCGATAGAGCTTTATTTTTAACTACTTCACAATGCGGTTTGTATTGCAGGTTTTGTACGCGTAAACGCAAGGTAGGCGATTCGGGTAAAATTTCCATGAAGAATTTGGAATCCGCTTTCCAATACCTCGAAAAGCATACTGAAATTCGCGATGTAATTCTTTCCGGTGGCGACCCCCTTATGCTTACCGATGTTATGCTCGAAAAAATTCTCAAGCGTCTGCGTTCCATTCCCCACATCGAGATTATTCGTTTGGGAACAAAAATGCCGTGTGTATTGCCACAGCGCATTACACCCAAGCTCACCGAAATGATTAAAAAGTATCACCCTATTTACGTAAATACGCATTTTAATCATCCTTGGGAAGTTACCCCAGAAAGCATACAAGCGTGCACCATGTTAGCAGATGCAGGCGTTCCGGTTGGGAACCAGATGGTTTTAATGCGTGGCGTTAACGACGACCCGGCTGTCGTAAGAGAATTGATGCAAAAGCTTCTTAGAATGCGTGTAAGGCCTTACTACATCTACATGGCAGATGAAACCAAAGGTGCAAAACACTTTAAGACCACCATCGAAAAGGGTCTTGAGATAATGGAAAATCTCCGTGGTTGGACGAGCGGTTTAGCCGTTCCGCATTTTGTTATAGATGCCCCGGGTGGCGGTGGAAAAATTCCGCTATTACCTAATTACGTTCTGCATCACGATAAGGACAAAATTGTTTTGCGTAACTTCAAGAATGGTGTCTTTGTTTATGAAAATGCAAAACCCAAAGAAGAGGGCGAAACCATGAAGGATAGATTAAATAAATCACGTCAGAGCAAAAAGAGTAATGTTCGCACGAGGACTATCGTTATAACTCCTCAAAGCCAAAACGAAGAACCCGAAGTAATAGAGGTAGAGAAACAGTAACTCTTTTTAGGACATAGGTCAGTGAACATAGGACAGAGAGAGAATTGAGTCCTGTTTTTAATTATTCATTATTCCCTATTCACTATTCATCCCCCCCGACTTTCCTACTTTTTCATTCCATAGAGAATGTTTATTAAATCTTGCTCTAATGTTGCTTCGGGGGTTTCGATAATTCTGCCGAGTTCTACTCCGGCGGAATACACGATAAAGGTTGGAACATATTTTATTGACAACCCCTCGGTTTGACCTTTATCGGCTACTTTATTCCTATCCACCGCAACCAACTTAATACTACTCTCTTTAACCCCTATCTCATCAATAATTCTAAAAAATCTTGGTAATTCTCTTCTGCTATCTCCACACCAGGTACCAAATACTATAAGTATGGATTGATCTGTTATCAAAGCTTTTAAATCATCCATATCTGCTTTATTGGGTGTGTAGTTAAGGTATTCTTCATTCCACCAGCTTGAAAAGGCGGTATCCTTAAACGCATCTCTGCTACACTCTCCAAACAATATTTCGCGTCCGGATTTTTCATCAAGTATTTTCATATTGATCGTATTATTTTCCTGTGAATAGTGTTGTCCATTAAACAATGAAATAAGAGCAATAATAAAAAACATGTACTTCATACTATCTGACCTTTCTGGCATCAATACCCCAAAACAACTTTTTGCGCAAAGTTTCAAAGTAATGGGATTCGCGAAGTTTAATCAACTGAACCGATTCTTTTGCGATTTCAATTTCTATGGTTGCGGGAGTTGGGTAAGTTTTTACGCGTTGCCCATCGCAGTTAATCTGAATTGTTTCGGGCATAAGCGGAATTGATACCGAGACCTTATGATGCTGAGATATAATTAAAGGACGCATTGTTAATGAGTGAGCACTAATCGGACTTAAAGTAATAACCCCTGCATCGGGCATTACAACGGGTCCACCCACCGAGAGCGAGTAACCGGTTGAACCGGTTGGAGTTGAGAGGATGAGTCCATCTGCCATAAACGAACACACAGGCGCATCATCCACTGAGATATTGAGTTCAATCATTTTTGGGTAAATGCCGCGCTCGATAACCAAATCGTTAATTGCATGTAAACGTTGCTCGCTTCCTTTTACAATCCCCGAAAGCACCATCCGCTCTTCGATTGTGTAATCTCCTGTTGCCAAAGCACGAACAAGTTCACGAAGTTGTGAGGTTTCAATTTCTGCTAAAAAACCTAACTTGCCGTAATTAACCCCTATGATTGGAGTCGCAAACCTCAAAGCAGTAAACGACGAACTGAGCATGGTGCCATCTCCACCTATCGAGACAATTACATCTCCGGTTCCGCAAAGGAGTGAAGAGTTTTTAAATATACCGTTCGTTTTTATTTCATCTGAAACATATTGTTGTAACGATTCACAGAGAACTACCTCGATATTAAACTCAATACAATGCTGCAATAGTTGTGTTATTATGTCGCCTATATTCTCCTTGGTTGTATTCCCAATTACACCAATACGCTTCACTTGTTTCACTTGTTTTCCGTGTTCATTTCGAAAAGTTTTACATACTTTGTAAAAACATAATTTGCAGAGAATACCGCAAGTATAAATCCCCTTGACCCATCAAGGAATCCGCGCTTTATTACAAACATTTTCACAAAGGCAAAAAGTCCGCGTAAAAATGCTGTAAATACCGTGACCGTTTTTCCCCGATTTGCTAACTCTTTTGCGGCAAGTGTGGTATAGCTATTAAATTTTTGAAAATAGTGCTCTACAGAAGGGTCGGTAAAATGATCGAGAGGATATTGTAGCTCCCCGGTGGGCGAATCGCAAATAAGTTTTTCATGCACATCGTGATCACTCATTTTCACAAACCGTCGGTCGAATAATCGCGTTACCCTTCCGGGGTACCATCCGCTATATTGAATCCACTTACCTAAAAAATACGCTTTACGAGGAACACTATATAGCTTATAGCTTGGCACAGCGCTTTTAAAGCTGATAAGTTCCTTAATTAAATCAGGAGTTACCGCTTCATCTGCATCCAACCAAAATATCCAGTCGTTTTTTGCGGAATCAAATCCCTTTTGTTTGGTCTTTGCAAATCCCTCCCACTCCACAATCTTTACCGTTGCGAACGGAAAAGTGTTTGCTACTGAAGCCGTGTTATCTGTAGTGGTGCTATCTATTAAAACAATCACCTCATCTGCAAATTGATTGAGTCCTTGCAAACAACGAGCAATATTTTTTTCCTCGTTTTTAGCAGGAATAACTACCGATATTTTAATTTTTTCTAAACTCAATTAAACACCCCGGGTATAATCATGCTGCAATGAGGACAGGTGCCGTGCACCATGGTATCGGTGAGTACGCTATGCCAATCACGTACAATAAGTGGCTCACCACAGCTTGAACAAAAAGTTGTTTGTAACTCAGTATTGTGTACGTTGCCTCCATACACATAGTGCAAACCCACCAGCTTGGCAAGTGATTCTGCACGCATAATAGTTGCAACCTCGGTACTCGGGTAATTCTTCATTTTGTAATCAGGGTGAAATGAAGTAAAATGTAAGGGAACATCTGAACCTAAATGTTCAAGAATCCACTCACATTCTGCAATGATTTCGGAGTCACTATCATTTACACCGGGTATTAGTAACGTAGTGATTTCAAACCATATATTGGTTTTGTGTCTTAGCCATAATAATGTTTCAAGAATGGGCTGCAGATGGGTTCCTGTATATTCACGATAAAACGATTCTGTAAAACCCTTTAAATCAACATTAGCGGCTTTAACAAAGCGGAAAACATTTTCACGAGCTTTTTCGTTTATGTAACCGGCAGTTACAAGTACCGTATTTATTTGTTGTAAATGGGCTTCGTAGGCAATATCGGCTACAAACTCTCCGATAATGACGGGATCGTTATACGTTATTGCAACTGAGGGAGAACCTGTTTTTTGAGAAAGTTCAATAATGTTTTCGGGAGTCACTTTTAGGAGTTCGGAATAGCCGTTTTCTATCTTACTAATTGAATGATTTTGACAGAATTTACAACCGAGATTACAACCAACTGTACCAAAGCTCAGAATCGAAGAACCCGGTAAAAAATGGAAGAGCGGTTTTTTTTCTATTGGGTCAACCGCAAATCCCGAACTTGTACCGTAACCCTCACTATATAAAATTCCGTCTTTGTTAATTCTAACATAACAAAAACCTCTTTGGCCTTCACCAATGGTGCACAGTCTGGGACACAAAGTACAGAGCAGTTTACCGTTGTCTGCTTTCTCCCACCACTTGGCTACATACGGAGCTGGCTTCATATACTACATAACATCTATGTGTAAAACGTTTTGCCTACTTTGATCGCTAAGAGGTGCTCCCGTTGCAATAACAAAAACATCACCCAGTTTTAATATGTTATTTTCAAGCAAAATCCGTTTTACTAATTCAGGTCTGATTTTACTTTTGTTAAGATCAGGGGCAAATACCGAAGTAACACCCCAACGCAACATCAAATTGTTTAAAGTCTCGAAATCATCTGAAAGCGCAATAATGCGAGCATTAGGCCGATACTTTGCTAAATTGTGAGCTGTTCTGCCTTTTTTAGTTACTACTACGATAGCGGCAGCTTTTGTCTGTTCCGCAATTAGCACAATACCTTTGTTCACAGAATCGAATAAACGTTCTTCAAAGTTGGTGAGCTCATCGTATTCAATTACGCGTTTTAAGCTGATATTGCTTTCTGCTACAGTTACAATATCATCCATTATTTCAACTGCTTTGAATGGATATTTACCTACCGAAGTTTCACCACTGAGCATAACAGCATCGGTACCATCCCAAACTGCGTTTGCTACATCTGAAGCTTCAGCACGCGTGGGGACGGGGTTATTAATCATGGATTCAAGCATCTGCGTAGCAGTAATAACCATTTTACCAACTGAGTTACATCTGCTGATAATTTTTTTCTGAACTATCGGTACCTCTTGTGGTTCCATTTCCACGCCTAAGTCACCACGAGCAACCATTATTCCATCGGCTTCACGAAGTATCTCTTCAAAGTTTTTGAGAGCTTCGGGCTTCTCAATTTTTGCTATCAGCGGTACATCAATATATCTTTTGTGCAACCAGTCTTTTAAATCAATAATATCCTGAGCATTACGCACAAAAGAGAGCGCGATGTAATCTACACGGTGCTTTACAGCAAATTCAATATCCTTATAATCCTTTTCGGTAACCGCGGGTGTGGAAAGATTCATTCCCGGTAGATTCATACCTTTTTTGGGTTTCAGAATACCACCGTTAATTACTTCACAAAAAACAGAGGTTTCATTTTTGCTCGCAATTTTAAGACGAATCAAACCATCATCAATAAGAATGGTATCACCAATTTCTGCATCTTTGGGTAACGGCTTGTAAGAGGTACTTACCTTCTCATTGGTTCCTAATACTTCCTCGGTGGTAATCTCCAGAGTGTCACCATCTTTTATTTCATAAGATGGTTGAGCAAGGTTTCCGATGCGTATTTTGGGTCCTTGTAGGTCAACCAAAACAGCCAAGGGCGAGGATGTTTCAACACATGCTTGATGTATTTCACGATAAAGTGAATCAAACATTTCGTAGCTGCCATGCGAAAAATTCAACCTTACGGCATCAATACCCGCATGTATTAGTTTTTTAATACACTCAGATGTTCCTGTGGCCGGACCTAAGGTTGCAAGTATTTTAGTTTTTGCGTGATGATGTCGTTCTAATCTCAGTGTCATTTTTGCTTTCCAGTTTTCTTTGGTGTTTCATTTTGTTTTTCCGGTGCCCCTTTTCTTTTATCATCCCTTGCCGGTGAGCGTCTCGCCTTTTCGAAAAGGGAACGGAGTCTTTCGACAACCAAGTAACTTAAAGTACCCGGTTCGTACGATCCGTCTTCACGTTTTACGCCCACATGCACTCCGGTAAACAATTCGAGTGCTTCATTAATATGTTCAACAGCAAATATATGAAACTCTTTCTTTTTTACACTCTCTATCACCTCTTCATTCAGCATTAAATCTGAAAGATTTTGTACAGGTATTATAACTCCCTGTTCGCCGGTTAAACCCCGCATCTTACATATATTGAAGAATCCTTCAATTTTTTCATTTACGCCCCCAATTGGTTGTATTTGACCTTTTTGGTTTAAGGAGCCGGTTATTGCCAAACTTTGCTTTATCGGAACTCCCGATAGTGCCGAAAGGAGAACACACATTTCTGCGGCCGAGGCACTATCTCCGTCAATACCACCGTAGGATTGTTCAAATACCATGCTCGCGGTAAAGGAGAGTGGGAAATCCTGACCAAATGTTTCGCGTAAATAACCGGTAATAATCAGCACTGCTTTATCAAACGACTTACCGCTCATTCCGGATTCTCGTTCTACGTTAATTATATTACCCGAACCAATGCCAACATTTGCGGTTATTTTGGTTGGTTTACCAAATGCATAAAACTCCGAGCCGTAAATAACCAAGCCGTTTACCTGTCCAACCGCTTCGCCCGAAGTTTGAACAAGCATAATGTTATTGAGGTAACTTTCGGTAACTTTTTCTTCATAGAGTCCATAACGGGCTTTTGCTTCCTCGTATGCCTTTTTAACATAGGCAGCTGTAACAATAGGTGAATCTTCAGAACGAGCCCAATAGTCGGCTTCGCGAGCTAAATCTGCCAACACCGAAAACCTTCCAGAAAGTTTGTTCCTGTTACCAACATACCTGGCAGCCAACTCAAGCAGATACGAAAGGGCTTTACTGTTAAACTCAAGTAAATTCTCGTCGGTAATCATTTTTTTGATCACTCTGGCATACTCTACAAGAATTTCGTCATTGCGTTCAAGCTCAGAATCGAACTCAGCTTTAACTTTAAAAATCTTTTTGAAATCATCTTCGTACGAACTTAAAACATTATACACGTAACTACTACCAACAAATATTACCTTTACGTTAATATCTATGGGTTCGGGCTTTAACAAAACGGGAGCTATTTGGTAGGGAGAGGCATTTTCCTGTATTTCCAACTTCCTGTTACTCAGTATGCGTTTTAAGGTTTTCCAAACACCGGGAAATTCGAATAAATGACTCACATTTATTACTAAATATCCACCATTAGCCTTGAGCAATGAACCGGCGCGAATGTGTCTGAAATCGGCATACCAAGTACCTCTATCATCAGCTTCTTTATCAATAGTGCCAAATATATTTTGATACGTTGGTGAAAGCTCAACAAAAACGGGGGCTGTTTTTAGTTGACTATTATCTAACACAACGTTTACATCAAAAACTCCAAGTAAATCAGTGATATCTTGAGCTGTTAAACCCTCTTGTTCTTCATGAACACCTCGGAATATCTCAAGACTCTCAAGCACCGCAATTTCAACACTATCTAAATATGCGGCGATTTTTGTATCGTCATACTTTTCTCTTATTGATGAAGTACTTGCACGAACAATGGATTCGACTTCACTTTGCTCAAGATTTTCTAACGACTGTTTAAGTTCTTTGTTGAGCTTTAAACTCTGTTTATAGACTTCAACAAATTCTTCTTGATATCCGCTAAACTTTGTTGCTATCTCTTTGGCTTGTTCTTTATTAACCTGTTTGCTTCTGACTAATTCATCCAGTTGATGAATTGGTAAATGATTTTCTCCTTGTTGCAACAAGA
>CALKUG010000186.1 GCA_937996765.1 uncultured Ignavibacteria bacterium | reverse complement strand
GATGTAAATAATGTTTTCATTGCAAGTTTATTTGGGAATGTAGTACAATTCAATGGTTTAACATGGTAAGAAAATTTTATTCCTTACGATTCCCCAGAAAGTAAATTATGTAAACGAATAGTTGTAAAAGATGATATAATAGTTACAAGCGGTAATGACTATTTCCGCCGTACTGGATATGTGGCTATAGGCAGGAGAAAATAATTTACTATTCCTTTACTGTAAATGGTAATTGCATAATTATTCCAAAGAATCATTAGAAACACATAATTATATAATAATTCGAATGAAAGGAAAAAACATAAAAAGACAACTAATTTTAAGCCACTAAAATATTGTTGGCAAAAACACTAATTCATTAAAAAATTTTAAGGAAAAAAATGAAAAACTTACTTTTTCTAATAACAACATTTCTCTTAATGGTTGGACAAGCCAGGATGCTTGCTCAATCAAACGACACAACCATAATACTCGATCAAGTTTCTTCTATGGGACAGCGATTGATAAGCACAAAAATAAAGCAGTGGAATGGAAGTAGCTTTGTCGAATATCCCATAAATACAACGCCCCCAAAGAGACCATATTATACAATTTATGATTATTTACCTGATCAATCAGTACTAAATTCGGAAAAATTCAATAACTGGGAAGAGCGTTTTACCCCAAACCCCTTCGGTAGCGCTTCAACTTATACCCTTGATCTAATCTCTCACTTCAGTTCAGTATACGATGGAATTAGAATTAGAAATAGTCTTGAAAACACAGGTGTAAATGCAGGTAATATCGGTTTTAAAGACCCATGGCTGTTAGTTGAAGATACGCGTTACCCAAACCCTGCAGGCGGATATTACAGAAGGAATCAGGATAGTATCGAGCTCAGCTATAAGTTCCGCCCTTCACCGTTTGCACCTGACTACTCAACCAACTATTCGGGTGATGTCTATCAGGGTGTGTTCCTAAATCAATCCAATAATCAGGATAGGTGAGTCGCGCCTCACTACTCCCTGCAAGCCGAAGGACAGCCCGGTTCACCGTTGTTAGTTACGCTACCACAAACAAACAGCCAACACAAATTCTACTTTCAAAATTGGACAACGGCATCCCCAAACACGGCTGAGTTCTCAGCCCCAAACTCCACCGAAACACATGTAAGCTTCCTAAGCCCCAATGCAAACATTATTGCAAACTATAAAGGCACACATCTTTCAGAGAGTGTAAATGCGTTTAGGAATAATGGGCAAAAAAAGGTGTCCTATAAACCCTCTAATTAAACAAATTATATGGTATATGAGAGTGCCGGGAACATCTGGTGGGAGTATCTCCATTCTTCTTCCAATGGTTGGAGTATGCCGGGAACCAAATTAACAGCCGGTAAAAATGCATCCATATCCAGTGATGCAAAATACATAGTGGTACAAACAGATTACTCAATCGAGGTGTACAACAATACTTATGCTACACCATCTACCCCTACACTATTTCCGGCATCATCATTTTATTTTGATCAGGGTGTTCAGTTTGGTAATCCTGTAATAAGTGTGAACCAAAATGGCAGAGTACTTTTAGTGTTTCAGTACAATGATGGTTCATTTGAAGGATTAGCCTATTTTATCGGTACACCGGTATATCAATCAGGAAGCCAAAGTGCAGCACCAATTGAACCGATACCGGTAACAATTAATTGGTTAGACCCTGAGAACCTACATAAAATTAGCGGTACCTCGTACAACAGTAAAAACCCGACAATAGACAACAGCGGCAATCAGTTTCACTTGGCATACGAGGAAAACGGCCAAATTAAGTATTTAAACATGGGTGAGTTAGATAACTACACCAATGCTTCAGCGCAAGTAGTTTCACAGTATAGCGGATTTACAACTAACACAAACCCTTCTATTATCGGATTTAGTACAGCGGGAGCTCGTTTGAGTTGGGTTGGCAGCAGAACATCGTACTATTACGATGAAGAAGAGCAACAAACAGGACCCGCAACCATTGAAACAAAAGCCGTGTTTAACGACCCCTCAAATATAAGCCGGTTCTGGTCGTGGAGTAACAACGTTAATAGTGTCTCGATAAATAAGCATTCGGATGTGCAAGCCGGTTACGTTGTTGCATGGGGAAGAAGTAATACCGAACCTGTGCAATCAACAGATAATACAACTCTTTCGGTTATTAAAACATATAACGGATTAACAGGTAAAGATGTACAGTTAAGTAATGGCTCAACCAAAGGGACTATGCGTTTATACTCGTATAACAGTAACACTCCTGTTGGCTTCTTCAAAGATGCACAAGTATATGAAGGTTTGCAAAAAACCGATGCTGAGAGCTTTTCACAAAGCAGGGAAGGTATTGTTGCAAAGGATACGGCTCAATTTTACTTTGCGCTTGGTGATGTTACCGTAAACGGTAGAAAGGTGAACTTTGTAAATGTACCAGATTCTGCAAATGTAAACGATAACACAACCCTTAATAACTACTTAACCACAGAGCCCTTTAGCGTTAACAATAGCTCAACACTTACCTACGGAGTTATGTACGGTATAACAGACTCACTTTCTGCTATGGCTTTGTTGAAGGATAATCATTCCGTAAACTTTAAAGTAGAAATAGTAAGCGAAAACGGTGCTGTTGTAGCAACCTTTGATAACGTATCTTATGATAGCGTGCAAGCATACCAATACAACAACCTTTCCAGAGAGGTAAACTTAGATGGTATAGGCGAACAAGCTGTAAGAGTACGTTTAGTGGTAAGTACCAATAACGATTTTACCTACTCGCTCAAAAACAGCTACGCTACCGAAGATGTAATGCAACTTGGAAAAAGAGGAGTAAAATCTACTAAGTTCAGCGACCTCAATAAGGTTAAAACATACTCACTTTCACAAAACTACCCTAACCCGTTTAATCCGAGTACGACCATTGATTTTGAGGTAGCAAAATCAGGAATGGTAACGCTAAAGGTATTTGACGTTTTAGGCGGTGAGATAATGACATTAGTTAATGAAATGAAAGAAGCGGGTAAACACAGTATTTCGTTTGATGCA
>CALKUG010000185.1 GCA_937996765.1 uncultured Ignavibacteria bacterium | reverse complement strand
AGCTGTTGCTGTATCAATGGTAAGTTGCGAAACTGTTATGATGGCAAAAGGGTACCCGATTTTTTCAGCTGCGAGAATCATTTGTTCGGCTATAGCCTCAACGGCTTCGGGGTTATAGGTGCTACCTGTTAATTCTTGTGGAAACCTCTGTAGCGTTATGAGTAGCAACGAATCCGATGAAACTAAAACTGGCTCGGCAAAAGTGTGCAACAACCCTTCGTTAATCTCTATTGAAAAGTAGGTAAGTGTATCAGCGTTTGTTGAATCAACTTGAATTGTAGGAGAAAGGTAGCCTCGTTGGTGTGCTAATGCAGTGATTGTTTGTTTTATGCTGTCTCTGGTTGCAAGCGAATCATTTCTAAAATGGGATTTTAAGCGTTCTTGATACAGAGATGCATTAGTTCTTGAACGAACGGTAAACCGTTCTACTTGTGCAGAGATGTTGATTGTAGTCAGTAAAAATAAAAGGATTGTGCAATTAAATAGTTGGCGTAACATCTAAAATCTTCATCGGCTTGCCAACTGAAGTAATTACCGTCTGTGCTGCTAATTCATGAGCTCGTTCTTGTGAAACGGCGCAAACTGAAATTTGCTCCGCATTCCCTGCTCCTAATCCGCATGCAAGTTTAAGCATATCAGCAAACACCATATCTTTATACCATCCGTACACAATGCCTGCAACAAAAGCATCGCCACTTCCCACTTCGCTTTGTAATGCAACACGAGGTGGGGTAACGGTGTAGTGAAAATCGAAAGCCGAGCAATAAAGTTTTCCACCGCCATCGGTTATAAAAGCTTGTTTAACGCCTTTGCTGTAAAGGTAACTGAGTGTGTTGCGAATCTCTTCTTCGGTAGTATTGCTACGCTGTAACGATGCACTCAACTCTTCAACATTATTATGCATTACAGTTGGACCCGCTTCAATACACTCAGCGAGGTGTTCGCCATAAGTATCCAAAAACGTTGTTTTACCAAGTTCGTTCGCAAAGCGTATGAGCTCGGGGAAAATAGTATCGGCATTTCCGCCGGGTGAGGAACCCGAGAGTACAATCAACTCAGCGTTTGAAATAATTTTTTTTAGCTTAGTAATAAATTCATCACGCTCGTGATCAAGTATCTCTTGCGATGCTCCAAAAAAAGTAGAAAAGGTGTGCGATGATTCTTCGATGATCACAAAACCTTCGCGAGTCTCCGACTTTGTACGAATGGGAATAACTTCAAGCCGTTCAGCATTAACAGCTTCCAAAAAGCTTCTTCCTGTGCTTCCGCCGACAAATGTTGGTGATATGGAATCAACATCCATTTGTTTTAATTGGCGTGAAACATTTATACCCTTGCCTCCGGCCGCAAGTTTAAACCCTTGTGTACGTACCTGTTCACCGGGCACAAATTTGGAAACGGTTGCGCGTTTTTCTAAAAGCGGATTAAGTGTTACAGTTACTATCATAATGCTTAGCGATACATGGTTTCCATAAACGGAGTGGTCAACCGATAGTCACCAAAGCCGGTATTATCTACAAACACATAACGTCGGTTGATATGGTAGTACTCCCATATTTCATAGGGTTTTGAATCGTATTCAAAGGGGTGACGCTCAACGCTATCGGGGGGACCTAAAATCACATACACCATACCCATATCGGTGCGCCATCCGGCAAGCATTTGTTTGAAATGTTTATTGGCGTAGTTGATTCTGCGGTAATACTCTTGGAACAGTTCATTCTCTTTTGTTGAAGGACTGGGGTCGCGTGTTTTCCAGTATGCAATAAACAATTCAAGTTTTTGTTGGAATGTTTCGGCATCTTCCATTTTGCTGATTTCACCACCGGGAGCAATAAACACCATCTGATCTATTGCATCATCCAAATCCTGCGGAGTGCTTGGCAAGCCAATCCATCTGCTAAAAAATGTTTTTACAGTACCGGGTTTTTCACCGCCAAACATTTCGACTGTATTCACCATTAAAGTAAAATCACCGATACTTAAATCAACACCATCAATAGTATGGAAAATTTGATTCAACCCTTTTTTGAGTGTGTACTCAACGGTTTCGTTATAAACATAGTTTTTTACCATCGAACTATTGAGCAAATAGTTGATTTCAATAGTGCGATCTTCATCAGAATAAATTTCATAGAACAGAGGAAGCTCTTTTTGATTAGCAACGTTACCCGACACATTGGGCACAACACGAGTGGAGCCACCCTGATTGTTTTGATTAGAAACCATTATCACGTCGGTGAGAGCAAGTGTGGTATTGATGGGCTTTATGCGCAGTTTGCCTTCGTAGGAAAAGGTGTTGTTTGAATTACGATCGGAATACACCAAACGGACTGCATAATTACCCGGGAGTAAATTAAACGACTTTAACGAAAGGTTAAAATTTCCATCGGAACGTGTTTGCTCGAACTGTTGCGAAGTTACTCTTTCTGTCCAAGTGCGTTCTGAAATAGTACGCAATTTAAACTCATCAAATATCGTTGCGGTAAGTGAATAGCGAGCTTCGAACACATTATCTTTTTTGAGGAACTGCATAGAAGCAAAGGGCACTTGCACAAACATATCAACCCTTGGTTGCATGCTATCCACATTTACAAAGCTTACCATATCATAGAAAAAGGCAGGCCTCTGATAAAAAGGATCTTCACCTTTTGAATTTTCTACCTGTGCTATGGCAACACTTGTGAGAAAGAGAACCGCTACAACCAAAAACCGTTTCATACTCTACTCCGAGTTAAGTTTGATTGTTGCGTACAAATCAAACTCTGTTGAATCAATAATTTCTGCGATATAAAAATCACCAATGGTTAAGATGGGGTTTCCCTTTTTGGGAATTAGCACTTCACCATCAACTTCAGGTGCATCTCTATATGAACGACCAATATAATAATCGCCTTCTTCTCTATCAATGAGAATTTTCATCTCTTTTCCGATTAACCCTGTGTTTTGTTCTTCGGAGATTTGTTGCTGCAACTCCATCAAATACGCTTTACGTCGTTCTTTTTCTTCGGCAGAAACAGGGTCGCCGAGAATAAACGAGGGAGTGCTTTCTTCAACCGAAAAGGTGAACACACCAAGCCGATCGAATTTAAACTCTTTTACAAACTCACACAGCTCATTAAAATGCTCTTCTGTTTCCGCTGGATACCCAACAATAAACGTGGTGCGTATAGCAATTCCCGGAACGCGGTCGCGCAAGGATTGCAACACTTCCAGAGTTCTGCGTTTGGTAATTCCCCGACGCATAGAGCGGAGAACATCATCAACAATATGTTGCAAAGGAATATCGAGATATTTAACAATCTTTGGATTGTTTGCCATCTCGTCAATTACATCTTCGGGAAAGTGCGAGGGATACGCATACATTAAACGAATCCATTCAATCCCCTCAATCTTCGAGAGGGCACGTAACAACTCGGCGAGTTTGCGTTCACCGTATAACTCTTTGCCGTAGTCGGTAGTATCTTGTCCGATGATGATAAGCTCTTTTGTCCCGCCGTTTTTAACTAAAAACGTTGCTTCTTGAACAAGTTCTTCAATGGATTTTGTTTTATGTTTTCCGCGCATTAAGGGTATTGAGCAAAACGAACAGGGGTTATCGCAACCTTCGGAGATTTTAATATACGATGTGGATCCCGGGGTTGATATATAACGCTCTCCCAACAATTCGGTTTTTAACTCACCGCCTAATTCTTTTAATATCTCAGCGTATTTTTCTGTTCCAACAATGGCATCAACTTCCGGTAATTCTTCACGGAGTTCGTTGGGGTAACGTTCGGAAAGACATCCTGCTACAATTACTTTTTTAACGGTTCCCAACTCTTTTAATTGAACCGCTTCCAAAATGGTATTCACCGATTGCTCGCGAGCGGCGTCAATAAATCCGCAGGTGTTAATAATAACAGTATCAGCATCCTCGGGATTCTCGGTATATTTCATATTATTCAAACGGAGCTGATGAATCAAACGTTCGGAATCCACCGTGTTTTTTTCACACCCTAACGTAATTACACTTACTTTACTTCTTTTAGCCATAACCTACAAATTCATAAACAACGAAACATAAATATACACTGCGGGGGCAACGGCAAACAGCGAATCGAACCTGTCGAAAATACCACCGTGCCCCGGTATTATACTGCTCGAATCTTTAACACCTGCATCACGCTTGAGGAGTGATTCCACCAAATCGCCCATTTGCCCTACAATACCAATTACCGCACCAATGCCAATGGCATGTGAAAGCGTAAGATATGGCATCAAGGTTTGAGAAGCCGCTACAACAGTGGCAACCGCAAATACAAAACCGGCAATTGCACCTTCCCAACTTTTTTTAGGACTTACACGCTCGAACAAGCGATGTTTTCCGAACCTGATTCCTATAAAAAACGCAGCCGAATCCATTATCCAAATTGACATGAGCAACAAAATGATAAACAGATTGCCGCCGTTGGGTTGTGCTTGCATAATAACATTGAGTTTAAGCAGAGCACTCATAAAAAGACCAAAAAAGAAAACACCAAACAGCGAAGTTCCGATATTAATAATCGGCGAGCCGTCGTTATGGAACAGTTCCCTGAGAACCACCGCCAGAACAATAATTGCATAAAGTAAGGTTGGTTCAGGCATAAAACGCAGTTGAGCATCCAACATTATCGCAAAGATGGCAACATATCCAACGTAATCGAGCGGGACGCCGCCTTTTTTGACAACAAACCTGCTGTATTCAAAAAACGATAGCAAGGCGATTCCCGTTGAAAGGGTAAAGAATGCCCAACCGCCAACATAGCACGCATACACTATAAGCGGGGCAAAAATTAAAGCAACTAAAATCCGAACACGTGTGTTATTGCCCGACTTGCTCATCATCCTCCGGGTTTACATTTGAAGAAAGTGTGGAAACGTAAGCTAAAGCGTCTTTTGAGTCATCGTTGTGAACATATACACGATACTCGGATTCACAAAAAACACTTGGCAGCTGATTAAGGGAAACCTCAACTACAACGCAAGGAATTTCACCGCTCTCCAAATTCTGTTTCATCATTTCTGCCTCTTGCATCGAGCGCGTAGTGTATATAATCTGCCAATTCACCAAATCATCAAGCATTGTCTTCTGCATCATCAATTCCTTTCATCTCAGTATTTAAATAGCCATTACGATGGCCATACTCAACCCCAAAAACAAAAACAACAGCAATAACCGTTAAAACCAGCAACGCAAAAAGCGAAGTAGTAAAATCTGTGTAAGAAATTGCCTCGGTGCTAAACTCGGGAGTTTCGATGCCAAAAAACACCAACAACACCGAGACCAAATTATTAATACCGTGCAAAAGCATGGGGATCAAAATGGAGCCCGAGCGGAGCAGTGCATAACCAAAATAGAAACTGAGTACTAATAACGGTAAAAAACCGTAAGGATGAAAATGGAGAAAAGCAAAAATGAACGAAGTAATAGTTAAGGTGGCAGCCGCACTAAGTCGCAAACCCAAAGCGCCCATAAAAAAACCACGGAAAAGAAATTCTTCGGCTACAGCGGGAGTAAAAGCAACAACAAATACAATAATAGCCATATCAAGCGGGTTAGTGAAACCGAGCAAAAAC
>CALKUG010000184.1 GCA_937996765.1 uncultured Ignavibacteria bacterium | reverse complement strand
CTTTTTTCAAAGAGATTGATACCAATGTTTTATTCGATTCGTTATCCTCAACTAAGAGAATGAGAGGAACATCTACGGGCTCTTGATCAAATCCTCCAAGTGCTGTTGCCAATAGCTCATCTTCGTTTACAACGTGCTCGGCTGGGACTATGAGGCGGAAGAATGTACCTTCACCGACCCGTGATTCATATTCCAACCGCACTTTAAGCAACGTCGCCATGCGAGAAGCAAGCGTAAGACCCAAACCAGTACCTTCATGAGCTCGATCGAGCCCTTCACTTACCTGTCGGAATTCATCGAAAATAACTTGCATTTTGCTGTTTTCAATACCTATTCCTGTATCAGTAATCTCAATTACTACATAATCTTTACCATCTATAGCATGCGGAGTGGATTTAATAGTGACGCCTCCATGAGATGTAAATTTTACGGCATTATTTACAATACGATCTAAAATCTGACGCAAATAATATTCGTCTGTTTCAATTTTGTAGCCTTCAGTATCATCATCTAAAATAAAATACAATCCTTTTTTTGCTGTTTCTTTTTCGTATCGTTTACGTATTGGATGATAAATTGAATCGAGTGTGTGTTGACCCAAATTAATATTAAACTGATCGGTTTCTAAAAGTGAAAGATCTAATATACCGTTGAATGTATCTTTAAGTCTTTCTCCCGCATGCACTACCCTTTCAACAAGATCGGCATCTTCTTCCATTTGGCTCTCGAGTAATGATTCCCGCACCACAGAACTCAGCCCGATAATTGCATTGAGTGGGGTTCTTAATTCATGACTCATATTAGCAAGAAAATTAGATTTTAACCTATTCATACTTTCGGCTTTATCTAAGGCCACTATCAAATCAGCAGTACGGTCTTTAACCTTTTGTTCAAGCTCTGCATTTGCCTGTTCTAAGCGTTGACGGTAATTAATAAGACTAATTTGTGTTTTAACGCGAGCAATCACTTCCTCTGTTCTAATAGGCTTTGTGATATAATCAACAGCACCAAGTGCAAATCCTCGAACAATATCAGTAGTCTCAGAAAGTGCCGACATAAAAATAACCGGTATCGAAGCCGTTTCGGGGTCTTGTTTTAACCGAGTAATGGTCTCGAAGCCGTCAATTCCCGGCATCATTATATCCAACAAAATAAGGTCGGGTTTAACTAAACGAGCGCGTTCTAAAGCATCTTCACCGTTTGTTGCTGCAAAAACTGAATACTGTGCAAACCGTAATGTTTCGAACAATACCTTGATATTAGTGGGTTGATCATCAACCACTAATAATTGAGGGGTTTTACTCTCTGTCATTGTTGTTCCTTCATTGATTTAACCAAATCAATTATTTCTTCAAATCTAAAATTATCTAAATGGTCTCTCATTATGGTAGCAAATTGCTTCATACGACCATCGGTATATTCAACTCTTTTGATAAATGATTGAATACTATAAAAATCTCCCCGCGTTGCCCAATCAGCGATTCTATCACAATCGGTAACACTTAAGGATACCGGAGTAGTGGGCTTTTGTACTACGTCATTTTTTATAGATTCTTTAGAATCTATCCATACTAAATTTAAAAATCGGGCAAGGGTGTTAAGTAATTCATCGAGAACAACGGGCTTCGAGAGAAAAGCATCGCAACCACTGATTTGGCTTTTAATTCTCTCCTCAGATGTTACGCTCGCAGAAAGTGCTATTATCGGAGTGTTAACACCATGCTTTTTCTTAATATTATATGAAGCCTCATGTCCATCGAGTTCAGGCATAATTAAATCCATAAGAATCAAATCGGGTTTTTCTTCAAGGGTTTTAGTAATCGCTTCTACTCCATTTTTAGCTTCAATAAATTCGAAGCCCAAGCGACCTAAATACTCTCTGATAAGGAGCCTGTTAAACTCGTTATCATCGGCATACAGAATTCTTTTGCGTTCGCCTTCGTATCCTGCTACTTCCTTTTTACTGCGTTTAATTATGGTTCTTTTCTGGGTGCCAACTTTCAATTTAAGTGTAAGGGCAAACTTACTACCGCTACCTTCTTGACTATCAACGGTAATATCACCACCCATGGTTAAAGCAAGTTTCTTTGAAATCGCCAAACCAAGTCCTGTGCCCTCACTTGCGTTTGCTGTGCGTGCTTGGAAAAACGATTCGAATACTTTCTCACGTACTTCCGATGAAATTCCAATACCGGTATCCTCTACAACAACTCTGAACAGCTCTGTGTCACTTATATATCCTGCCGTAACTGTTATGGATCCCTCGTGTGTAAACTTAACAGCGTTACCAACAAGGTTCATAATAATCTGCCGTATTTTCTTTTCATCGCCAATAAGTGATTCAGGGAGTGCACCTTCTGTTACAAAATGTAGTTTTAGTTTTTTGATTTCGGCTTTACTCTTCATCAAATCCAAAACAGAACTGAATATGGCATCTGGGTCAAACTCACTCTCATCAAGGAGAATTTTACCTGCTTCAATTTTTGACAAATCAAGAATATCGTTAATCAGCATAAGCAAGTAATTGCCGCTTCTTTCAATAATGCCAATATCTTTTTTCAAATCCTCTGACACATCACTTCTTCGCATAAGTATTTGGGCATAGCCCAAAATACCGTTAAGAGGAGTTCTTAACTCGTGACTCATATTAGCAAGAAATTCACTTTTAGCATTATTAGCACGTTCAGAACTAATCATTGCCTGTTCTAATGATTTATAAGCTTCTTGTTGTTCAATAGCTGCACCAATGGCTCCTGCCACGAGTGAAAGAATAGCAATCTCTTCCTTGCTCCATTCTCGGGGGGTGTTCACTTCATCAAAACCGATAAAACCCCAAAGCGAGTTATTAACGCTAACGGGTAGAACCAACAAAGATTGTATGCTTTGCGGTTCGAGAATCGAGCGCTCAAATTCAGGGAAGTCCTTTACCAAACCTACAACGGGCTCTTTACGAGAAAGTAATTCAACCCAACGTGGGAATAAATCGTTAAACGGAATATTCTGCAAATCGGGGTTGTCTATCTGTGGTTCTATTCCCTCGGCACACCATTCAAATACCTGAGAAGAAAGTAATTGATTATTTACTTTGTCATGCGAATTTTGGAAAATATAGCATCGTCCTGCTTCTACCACAATTCCAATTTTACCTAAAATGTTTGGTATAACGGTCTCAAATTCCAATGATTCAAGAAGAGAGGAAACACTGGCGGCTACCGTTGATAGAATTTTGTCTTTTCGCGCAAGTGCATTCTCGGCAAGTTTTCGGGCAGTGATATCTAACGAAGAACCAGCCATTCCTATTATTTGCCCCTGTTGATTTCTGTAGGGCACTTTTGTGGTTATAACCCAGCGGTCTCTACCATCAGCACCTCTGATCATTTCTTCGAAATCGAAAACGGGCACACCTGTTTCGAGAATTGCTAAATCTTGCTTACGCGTGGAATTAGCAAAGTCTTGATTAAATAAATCGTAGTCTGTTTTTCCATTTATCTCAGCTGGAGAAACTTGGAGTAAATCGCAGAAACTCTGGTTTGCAGTAAGATAATAGAGTGTTCGATCTTTAAAATATACATAGGAGTTAATAGAGGAGAGTAATGCACGTTGCTCTTCGATAATTCTGTTTAATTCTTCTTCAGCTTCACGACGCTCGGTTATATCCCGAGAAAGGTAAGCAAGTCCTATCATAGTTCCGCCACGATCATATATCGGAGCACGAAAAGTTTCAAACCATTGCAACGATTTTCCGTCGGAAAGTGGTTCCTCGATTGATTTAGCTCTACCTGAGTTAATCACTTCAAGGTCTTGTGTTCTGTTTCTTCTTACAATGGAACTCGAGAATAAATCTTCGTCCTTTTTGCCCACCATTTGTTGTGGATCCAGCTTACAAGCCCTTGCATATTGGCCGTTTACTGAAATATATGCTCCTGTCAAATCCTTAATCCAGGTTCTGTAAGGTATTACGTCTAATAGAGTACGTTCATGAGCAAGAACCTGTTCAAGTTTTGCCTCAGTGGTCATCAATTGTGAAATGTCGCGACAAATTCCAATGATTCCAATAATTTTACCATCAGCATCTTTCAAAGGTGATTTGATGGTGTCGTACACGTTAGTGACTCCGTTATTATGCTGGAAGGTATCAACAAAGGAAATTGATTTCCCCGTCGAAAGGACCGTTTCATCTTTCTTAATGTAGTCCTCGGCTAATCCCCATGCGAACACTTCATAATCTGTTTTACCTATTAAATCTTTTGATTTATGCCCAATAACCTCGCAAAAAGCCTTGTTCATCAATCTGTAAGTAAAGTTGCTATCTTTTAAGAACACTAAGTCCGGAATTGCATCAAGCAATCCTCTCAAAAGAGTTTCTTGCTCTTTAAGTGCGGTTTCGTATTCTTTGCGTTGGGTAATATCGTTAAGGGTTCCTGTAGTACCTATTACCTCACCGTTTCCATCGAACAGCAAACGAGCATACACATCAATCCAAACAATACTGCCATCCTTGGCAATGTAACGTACCTCTTGCCTGCAAAAATCTTTTTCTCGTTGCTGCAAAACAACAAAATACTCTTTGTTTCGTTCTTTATCTTCTTCATGTACATAATTGAGGAAATAAACCCCTAAGCTTTCTTCAACAGTATATCCTAAAGTTTCACTCCATGAAGGGTTAAGATACGTCCATCTTCCGCTACTATCGGTTTGGAAAACTATCTCTCTAATGGAGTTAAGTACTGTCTCAAATCTACCTCGACTGTGTTCAATTTCGTCATAGAACTTCTTTTTTTCGGTTATATCTTCAGCATATCCTACCAATCCTACTTTGTTTCCATCAGCATCGAGCACCCCAATTTTATGTGCCGAGTACCACAGGGTATTACCAGCGCTATCATCAAAGCAGCGGTCGCGTATAAGCAACGTATTATTGCTATAAACTGCCTCATCCTCATTTTCAACTTCTAATGCTCTGTTTTTATCTAAAAAATCTCTGTCTGTTTTGCCTATAACCTCCTCAGCTGATCTATTGATAAATCTGAGGAAGGTTTTGTTAGCAAATAGGTACTTGCCTTGAGCATCCTTAGCCCAAAACATTGCACTGTATTCACGGAATGCCGACTCAAAGAGGTTAAAAAGGAGCTTACCTCTATTAAGCTGTTGCTTAAGAGAAGCGTTTTCTTGTTCGAGAGCTTCAATTTTTTCTTGAAGTTCTTGGATACTTTTAGCAGAGGTGCCCGAAGATGTTGTACTCATGCGTTACCAATTACAAAATTGTAAATCCTACTGATTAAACAAGGGTTTTGTACCTCGTAAAATAATCAATTATGATTCATCATCAAGTAATTTTAGTTGTACCAAAGTTTTTATTCGATTATTTTGCTATTGATATACACATTCTCACTAATGTTTGGGATAAATATATGAAAAACGGACTTACGCTATTTTGCTTAATAGCCTTTTTGGGGTTATCGCATGCACAGGAATACTCCGATATGGTAAATCCATTTATCGGTAGTTCAAATTCCGGGAACACATTTCCGGGAGCAGTTTTACCTTGGGGTATGGTAAGTTTAAGTCCACATAATTCATCATCCCCTTCAGGGTATGAGTTCGCAAGAGAGTACATTAATGGCTTTGGGAATGTGCATATTAGTGGTGCCGGATGTCCCGACCAAGGCGGTGTAATTTTTATGCCTGTTAGGGTTGGTAATTCACTTAACCCAAATGATTATCAATCTCATTATTCTGATGAAGTTGCCTCACCAGGATATTACAAAGTTCTTCTAAAAGAGCATTCGCTTGTGGTTGAGTGCACTGCTACCGATAGGAGCACAATGTCAAGAATCAAATCACCGAAAAGCAATGAACCTTTTCGCATTCTTATAGATGTTTCAAGAAATTTGGGTTGGCGCAGGGGCGGTGCTATCGAAATCCTAAACAATGGTACTACACTTCGCGGGTTTAATACAGCCGGAGGGTTTTGCGGGGCAGGTTCACAACACAATGTGTATTTTTATTCAGTCCTTTCTCCTCGTCCCGACTCTATTAAGCTTTTTAAGGGAAATTCCGCACTTCATACTAATGCTCTTTCGGGAGTTGACACCTCGTTAGTAGCTGTAGCGTATTACTCTTCCGCAATTGAAGATGTTACTATGAGAACCGGCATCTCATACGTGAATACCGTAAATGCACAAAACAATCTTGAATTGGAACAGGGTGATTTATCATTCGAAGCAATTAATACATTTGCTCGTTCAAGATGGAACTCAGAGCTTTCACGCATAACCATTGAAACTCCTAATACCGATGACAAAACAATTTTCTACACCGCCTTATACCACACTCTGATTCACCCTTCCATCCTTAATGATGTAAACGGCGACTACCCTGCTATGGGGCATGATAGTATTGCAAATTCCGGGAATAGGAATCGTTATACTATATACTCGCTTTGGGATACTTATAGGACCTTGCACCCACTGCTCACTCTAGTGTATCCTGAGAGGCAAGCTGATATGGTACAATCTATGGTTGATATGTACCATCAAAATGAATGGCTCCCAAAATGGGAACTTGCTTCAAACGAAACCTTTATTATGGTTGGCGACCCCGCCGCTCCCGTTATTGCAGATACTTACCTAAAAGGCGTAAGAAACTTTGATTACGGAACTGCATACAAAGCCCTTATTAAAGGTGCCTCTTTAACTGATACAGGGCGAAATCCATTGCGCCCTGGGTTGCGCTCTTATCTAAAGTACGGATACATACCCCACGATGATACATCCGAATATGTTTGGGGAAGTGCTTCCACAACGCTTGAATATAATATAGCTGACTTTAGTATTAGCCGCCTTGCTCAAGCGTTTGGGAACGTGCAAGATTATATGGAATACGACAAACGCTCAAAAAGTTACAAAAATCTTTTTGACCCTCAAACGGGATTTATTCGCCCAAAGCTTTTATCAGGCAAGTTTTATGAACCGTTCGACCCATTAGCTGAAAATACCATAGGTGGTTGGCCAGGAAGTGGTGGGCCCGGTTATGTAGAGGGAAATGCGTGGCATTATACTTTTTTTGTTGACCACGATATAGAAGGACTCATTGCACTTTTTGGCGGAGCAAAACCATTTGTCGAAAAATTGGAGAAAACTTTCGCGGAAAAACACTTCATTCTTTGGAATGAGCCCGATATGAGTTACCCTTACCTTTTTAGTTTCGTTAAAGGCGAACAATGGAGAACTTATAAATACGTAACCGAAAATTTAAAAACTCATTTTAATAATACCCCCGGTGGTTTACCCGGTAATGATGATTGCGGAACTATTTCAGCGTGGTATATCTTTTCATCGCTTGGATTTTACCCAATAGCCACAGCTTCAAATAATTACATGATGACTATTCCACACTTTTCAAAAAGCACCATCAAGCTTAACCCAACTTATTATCCCGGGAAGCAATTGGAAATAATACGAACCGGTAATTTGGTTGATGGACCATTAAAAGCTGATATCAAACTGAACGCAAAGACTTTCAAACAATCGTTAATTTCTCACTATCAATTAATTGAGGGTGGTAAGCTTGAGTTTAGAGTGCAGGGAGTAAAAAAATGAATAGACGTTATTTTATGAGAACGTTAAGCCTTCTCAGCTTGGCTGCAGCACCTCTCAGATTTCCTGAAGGAATAGGGAATCAACCGGCACCTTCTTTTCAGAAACAAATTACTCAGAGGCCACCGCTCGATAAAAGACGCTTTGTCTCGGAAGCTATAGAAGAAGTAATTGTTTCAACAAAAAATAAGATTACTCGGCCGGAGTTAGCTACCCTGTTTGCCAATTGTTTCCCCAACACACTCGATACAACTGTTTTTACAGGCATGCGTGGTAATAAGAGGGACACGTTTGTTATAACAGGCGATATTCATGCCATGTGGCTCCGAGATTCATCTGCTCAAGTTTTCCCCTATCTGCCTTATATAGTAAAAGACACTAAACTTAAAGATCTTATTCTTGGTGTGATACATCGTCAGAATTATTGTATAACTATAGACCCCTATGCTAATGCTTTTAACTATGCAAGCGAGGGCTCGTATTGGGAAAAAGACTTCACAACTATGCGACCGGAGTTGCACGAAAGAAAATGGGAAATAGACTCTCTCTGTTATCCAGTAAGGTTATCATTCAATTATTACAAAATATCCCGTGATACCTCGTTTATGGACGCTGAATGGTTTGAAGCAATGAAGCTTATTTATCAAACTTTTCGCGAGCAGCAGAGAATAACCAATCTGGGTCCTTACCGCTTTCAGCGCAATACAACCCGTCAAACTGATACACTTAATTTAGACGGCTTCGGTATGCCGACTAAAAAAATCGGTCTGATCCACTCTATGTTTCGCCCTTCTGATGATGCTTGCCAATATCCTTTTCTAATACCTGCAAATTATTTTGCTATGATATCTTTACGTGAAATGGCTGAAATGCTTAATGTATATGGGAAAAACTCTGAACTATCGAGAAAGTGTGGTGATTTTGCCGATGAACTTCAGGATACGCTGAACATCTACGGAAAGGCAATACATAACGAACTCGGTGAGCTTATACCTTATGAAATTGATGGTTTTGGGAATGCTTATTTTACTGACGACTCAAATGTGCCAAACATAATTTCTCTCCCTTACTTGAATGCAATGAGTGTTGAAAACGACTTGTACAAAAAAACACGTCGTTTTATTCTCAGCGAAAGCAATCCATTTTTCAATAAAGGAAGTTATTGCGCTGGTGTAGGCAGTCCTCATACTCCAATTGGTTTTGTATGGCACCTTTCACTTATTATGCAAGGGTTAACATCGGTTGATGATACCGAGATTGCAACTGTTTTAAAACAACTTACTTCAACACACGCCGAAACAGGGTTTATGCACGAATCTTTCGATCCCTCAAATCCAGAGAATTTTACTCGTCCCTGGTTTGCATGGGCTAATACTTTATTTGGTGAGTTTGTTTTAAAAGTGGCTGAACAGAGGCCTCATTTACTGTAAGCAAAACATACACCAAAGTCTCCTTTGGTGGTCTATGATAAAGGCGGGAACAATTAGTGACATGTGTTCGTAAAAATAACACAATATCGCTTTGTAGTCTGTCGCAGAGTAAAGACATCTGTCGCATCTATGCGACAAAAATACTGTACATCTATCTGAATTGACTTTTCTTTTGAGTAAAAGGCTAATTTAAATTCGGCATTTTTTTTGATGTACAGTTTATGTAATTTCCTGAGTCTTGTGTGTTACTTTCTCTATACAATCTTGAGATGATTTATGAAAACGCATCAATCGTTCTTCTCGGCAACAGCTGTTGTCCTTTTTTTGTACTTGATATATCTTACCCAGCCGATTTTAGCCCCCGAAGCACTCTTTGCCTCGGGTAAGGCGTTTAGCGATAGCGGTAATAATAAAAAGGCTGTTAAACTCATAACCAAAGCTGTAACTTTAGAACAATCCTCTGAAAATCCTGATACACTTGCACTTATTTCTTATTTAGCCGAATTGGGTGAACGGTACGATATGGAGATGGAATACGACTCTGCTTTAGCTACCAACATTCAACTATTGGAGCTTTACCGTGCTGTCAACTCTCAGGATGGAATTCGTTCAACCATCAAAAAAATTGTTTCCATTTTTCAAGCTATGAAATCGACTCAATATCCATCAGAGTTCAAAATTGATGGATACACCGAAACTCTTACTGCTTATTTCCGTATAAAGAAAATTGAAAGTATTTCACACGATTCTGCAATAGTACACCTTGACGCAGGTACATTCGATGGTTTATATGCGGGTTCAACCGGTGAGGCATACGGTGTTTTTGTTACTGGCAAAGACCGCGCAAATGAGTTAGTGGGAACCATTCAAGTTCTTGATGTTAAGCAACATAGTGCCAGAGCTTTGGTGGTGATGAGCAAACCCGATGTCGCAGACCTCCGAATTGCCAAAGGAGATATGGCAGCACTTCCAGCAAGAATGCCTAAGCTTGCATACAGATCAATTCTCTTTAATCTCTCAAAAATCAACATCGAGTTTACCGATAATGAAAAAGGCCCTCTTCTTAATCATAGATTACTTATGTACCTCGATTCCCCGCAGTTGGAAGAAGAGGTTCTTGAACTTTGCACCGAGGATATCAAAAACACCTATGAGTATATTAAAGATATGGTTGATGATAATCCAACCTGGGATGACCCCATACCCGAAGGACGCTACGCAGGCAAGTCCTTTTTAGATGTAATGAAAGACGCTCATCGCAAAGATGTTTTATCGTTTTTCAGATTTGTTGTTTCGTTTCCTGGTAAATATATGGGCAATACCTGGAGGGTGGATGAAACATTTGCAACTTGGTTAATAAATAAATCGCCACTCGGTGTTTTAGATTACCGCGATACACTTTTTGACACCCGTACTGATAAAGAGATTCGTGAACTTATCGGCGATATCAATGCACCAAAACCAAACGATTTTGTTAAAGGTGATTACTACACCCACTTTCAGATTTTAGCTACTGACTCAGCCGAAGCCGGAAACTTTGACTACGCTTGGAAGCTTACTGATTTAATCTTAAGA
>CALKUG010000183.1 GCA_937996765.1 uncultured Ignavibacteria bacterium | reverse complement strand
CAGGGGTTTCACTTACTGATGAAGAAACAACCTGTGAATACTCGAATGAACCATCTGTATCAACTTGTCTGAGACGGTAGTAATAGGTACCTGCGGTAAGGTTACCATCCACAAACGAATACTGTTTTTGCACATTGCTGTTACCTGCACCTGCAACAAAACCAACTTTGGTGAATGTGGTGTTATCTGCCGAGCGTTCAACTTCAAAACCGTAGTTATCAACTTCGGTAGCGGTTGCCCAGTTGAGGGTAATTGTGTTGGTTGTAGTGGTGGAGGTGAATGATGTGAGTTCCACGGGGAAGGCAGGATCTGTAGCAGTATTAGAGTACATAATGTTGTCAATAAATAAGTTGGCAACATTTCCGGTTGAACTTTCGCCATAAAAAATGAAAGAATCGATGTTACTGTCGTTTCCTAACTGTGCTTTAGTCAAATCGTCACCAACCAAAGTACCATTAACATATAAATCAAATTTATTTGCAGCGACAGTGCTGGGAGTAACTCCATAGTCGTAATTCACAGTTGAAGTACTATTATTCATTATGATTTCTATTACAACATCACTGAGTTGAACAATACCATCTGTAGTGATTTCTGTCCAAGCAGCTGTGTTTCTATAATTTGTAGTAATTCCACTTGAAGCTGCAAAAATAAACTGTAAGGCCGTAAAGTATTGTGAGCCTGAAAAACTATTGTTGTCCGAGAAGTTTGTACCATCTCCTATCCCAAGTACAAAAGATCCACTACTCACTGCAGCAGTACCATTTGCATCACCAAATCTCAGGGTTGCTTTAAAAGTTGCAACTTTTGCAGGAGTATAATCATAAACTGAAAACTTATTTAATGAAGCTGATGAAGGGGCAGTGATTCTCAGATAGGTGTCAGAACCAAAGGCATAATCAGTCTGAATTCGTTTAGCGATTGAACCAGCCCCAGATCCAACCCTCACTCTCGCAGTACCACCGTTAGTAGAGGGGGTGGGGAGGAAAATTGTGCTCGCAGTATTTGTGCTATGAATTCCGGCGGCTTCAGTCCCAAGGTTATAGGTCCATGGTTGTGCGAAAGCGATTGTGACCATCATCATAACAAGTAAAAGTAATTTTTTCATGTTTTTCCTTAAGTTGTTTGGAATAAATTTATAATTAAAATGTTGTTACAAAAATAAACAATGAGAATTTCTATTTTATTGCATTTATGTTAACATAGTGTTATTAAACATAAAAAGGGATGGCTTGCACCATCCCGTCCATTAACATCACCATCACAAAAAAGAACGATTAATAATTCCTTTGATTGAGTTCTATAAGCGTTTCGACTTAGCGAATTAACTCAAATTTCTCCCGAGTCTTGAGCTTAAGCTAACTCCTCGAAGATTCGCCGTGGTGAACGTTTTCTCGGGGCTGAGTCCAATGTCCTCTGACCTCTGTCCTATTTTGTAAGCATCATCTTTTTGGTTGCTGTAAAACTACCGGCTTGGAGCTTGTAGAAGTAGAGTCCCGAGTTTAATCCCGCAGCGTTAAAATCAACGCTGTGTGTTCCTGCAGTAAGTGAACCATTAACTAAGGTAGCAACTTCTTGACCTAAAACGTTGAACACTGTTAGTTTAACATCCGAATCGGTAGCCAAAGCAAATGAAATCTTTGTGCTTGGGTTAAAAGGATTAGGATAGTTTTGATTAAGTGCAAACTTGGTTGGGGTGCTTCCTTGTTGTACGGTTAACACGGGTGAATACTCGAATGAGCCATCGGTATCAACTTGTTTGAGGCGATAATAATACTTGCCTGAGGCATTAACTTCATCGGTGAAGGAGTAATATTTATCCGAGTTTGAATTACCTGCACCCGCAACAAAACCAATTTTAGTAAAGGTTTTGTTATCGGTTGATTTTTCAACATCAAAACCATAGTTATCAACTTCGGTAGCAGTAACCCAGTTTAAGGTAATTTTTTTACCTGAAACTGTTGATGTGAATGAGGTAAGCTCCACGGGGAGGGCACCATTAATTGAGGTTGTAGTTACGGTCCATCCTGTTTCACTTGTCACGCTTGTGACAAAAACATCTGTCTGTGTTCTAAATTCGATTCTCTTAATTGTTGTGCCAGTATTACATGCGAGCGTATAATTACCCGTAGTTATATCCGTATAAGAAGCTGAATGCAATATTCCACCTGAAGTTTCAGTATAACCAAGAACTACATATCTTTGAGTAAGATCATATCCTCCTCCCGCAGTTACAGTGCCAGACAAGTTGAAAGGTGAAGATATTGAAGTAGCTGCTGGTAATGCTAGTGTTTGGTAATTGCTACCATATGATGGACCTTGTCTATCCCTATAATTAGCAGTTGTTGAATTATTAGTTCCTCTCTGAAATAGAATCCAAAACGAACTGGATGTAGTGGCATCTCCAAAAATTGACGGGCCACTTGCGTAAGAGGTACTTGTTACGAAAGCAGATCCGTTCCAGCAATTATATTGATTGGAACCGTTGTATAACCGATACTTAATATCACTTGTTGGATAAGAACTCAATGTTATTTTTACAGCTCCGGATGATGTTGCTGAACTTGTATCAATATATTCCGGTCTAACGGCTGATACAG
>CALKUG010000182.1 GCA_937996765.1 uncultured Ignavibacteria bacterium | reverse complement strand
CTTTTAAGATTTTAGCGGGGCCGACGAGACTTCCCGACTAGTCGGGACGACCTCCCGAATCAAAAGAACCTCATAGCAGTATCCAAATTTAAACAAAAAAAAGTCCGAATTGCTTCGGACTTTTAAGTTTTTTAGCGGGGCCGACGAGACTCGAACTCGCGACCTCCTGCGTGACAGGCAGGCGTTCTAACCAACTGAACTACGACCCCGTGGTTGTAAGTTGAAATCAACTTAGGCTACAAATTTAGGGGTTTTTCAGATTCTATGCAAGGTCTTAGGAAAAAAAATATTTTTGAATCCTTTTTTTTCTTTCTGCATCCCATAAAGCGATATGTTTTAATACGTTCGTTTTGATGTTTAGGTTTGCACCCGGTTTAGTTAGTAAGACCCGATGTTACATGCCCTTTTGTACTGTTTTTGGTTTGAAATTTATTTTTCCAGGGCACTGAAGCCACTTTCCACAAGAAATGGGCTTTAAGTGTTATTAATCAATAATAATCAGGTACATCACTATGAAACGATTCCTACTTTCTATGCTTTCCCTCTTTTTGTTTTCTTCTTTGATGCTTGCCCAAACCGGTACTCGTTTGGTGGGCTACTCTGCCGAATCTATGGGTAGAGCCGGCACTACGCTGGGAACTTTCGACTCCCCCGAACTTATGCTTACTAACCCCGCAGGTTTATCGTTCCTCTCGGGTTCGCAACTCGATCTGGGTATTGCTCTTATGCTCCCTACTGTAAAATTCCAAAACACCATTAATGCTGCTGATGGCGATAACAACATTTTCCCCCTCCCTGCTTTGGCTTACGTTCATAAATACAACGATAGCAAACTCACCTGGGGCGTTGGTGGTTTTACTACCGGCGGTATGGGCGCAGATTTTACCATGAAACACGCCCTCTACAGAAACCAGGATGGTAGCTACAATAACCAAAAATACCACTCGATGCTTGCTGCTATGCAAGGTGGCGTTTCGGTTGCTTACCAATTAGCAGATAATCTTTCGGTTGGTTTTACTGCACACATGGTTTATAGTCAACTTGAGTTTTCGATGCCTTACTCACTTAGTCCTTCTATTATGCAGGGTATTGCAATGCCGGGCATGACTTTTGGTCAGATGTTTGCAGCTCCTCCTTCAGCAGGCGGTTTTGGCTATACTGAAGTTACTGCTTCGGCTGAAATGAAAGATTTAACCGCTCTTGGTTTTAATGGTAAACTTGGCGTTGCATTTAAGGTGAATGATCAACTTACCTTGGGACTCAACTACTCGATGCCTACCAATTTAACCTACGAAAACGGTAAGGCCACTATGGATATGACCCAACAGCTTAACGATGCCTTTGGCAAAGCGGTTATGGGTTATATGGCTCAGAATCCCGGTGCTACGGCAGCTCAAGCTCAAGCAGCTGTTATGACTCAGTTTGCAGGTATGGGTATTGACCTTAGCAAAGGTGCGGTTGCTAACTACGATTTAGCTGTGGATCTTTCGTTCCCACAATCTATTGGTTTTGGTGCTTCATTTGTTGCCACCGATGCTCTTAAATTTGCTCTTGATGTTGAATGGTTAAACTGGGCAGATGCTTTTGATAAAATGACCATTAAACTCAGCAACGGTAACAACACTAACATCAATAAAATGCTTGGTAACACGGGCAGCTTTAATTTGGATTTCCCGATGAACTGGAAAAACTCCGTTGTAGTTAAATTCGGCGGTGAGTACAAGGTTGCTAAAGATGCTACCGTGAGATTAGGTTATGCTTACGGACAAAATCCTGTTCCTGAGAGCACCATTTTCCCTGTATTCCCTGCTATAATCGAAAATCACGTTACCGCAGGTGCAAGCGTTCGTGTTGCTAATCCTTTAACAGTTCACGCAGCTGTTGAGATGGGTTTGAACAATTCACAGAATGCAAGCAACCCCAGTATTATTGCTAATGAGTACAATGCAAGCACCAGCGAACTTTCTACATTATTGTTCCACGTTGCATTTACTTACAATTTCTAATTCTCTTTAGATTTTAGATCTTAGATTTTTCTTAAGGTTAGGTGAAGAGGTTGCCGGATTAGTTCGGCAACCTTTTTTTATGTACTACTATAAGTTCTTGGGGCTCTTCCGTTACTTTCCGGCAAGAATCATATCGCTGTAGGATTCCGAAAGTAAATCCTGCTCTTGTATTGCAAATAGTTTGAGATAGCGTGCGCATTGCTCGTTTAGGGTTGCAACCCCTATTTCGCCGGTGAAGTCAATTGCCTCAATCTCCACAAACGTTCCTAATCCCGCCACGGTATCGAGATGAAATTTTACATTTTCGATAAAATAGATTTCGCGATGTTTATCCACCACCGCTAGAACACCGTTAGACTCCGTAAGAAGCTCCCTAAGCCCCGAATTAGGTTCGCAGCGATAGAGGAACACATCGGATTGCTTGGGACCCGCCTGATTATTGCGTTTGTAGAAAATAAGCGAGTTTTCGATGTTCCCCTCGCGGAGCTTGAGTCGCCCGTTCTCGGTTCTAAAATAGGTATCAATCTGATGATCCACACCCTTGAAATCGGCTTGGTGTTGATGCAGAATCTCCCGAACGGCCTCAATTGCATTCGAGCGTGCTTTAATTTCTATATTAATATGTTGTGCCATAATTCACTAATTGTTTAAAGATGAAGCACAAATTAGCAAAATACTACCACACCTTTCTCTTGCTCGACCATTTGGGCGAGTGGTTCGACCGAGTGAGTAGGTTGTTTTACCCAATTCCGCACGGTATCGGCAGTTTTGCTTGTTTTTAAGGGATTTTTACCCAAAAAAGAGTTTGGCACGGTAGTTGGAACAATAGATTCAAATGATAACAACAACACAACAAACACAAAGGATACACAAATGAAACAGTTACTCGCACTCGCAGCTCTCGCAATGGTTTTCGCTCTTTATTCAAGCGATGCTCAAGCACAAACCGTTGCAAAAGAACACGGAACCGGATTTATTGACCTCAATAACGACGGCTACAACGATAACGCTCCCGATGACGATAAAGACGGCGTTCCTAACGGATTAGATGCTGATTATGTTAAGGGTGCTAATGCAAAAGGAACCGGATTTGTTGACTTAAACGGCGACGGTATCAATGATAACGCAGGTCCTAAAGGCAATGGAAAAGGCAAAAAAGCAAAAGTTGGCGATTGCACAACACCGGGCGCACAAGCAGGCAAAGGCAGCAAGATGAACGGTCAGGGCAATGCAGTTAAGGGTCAAGGCAACGGAACAAAAGCCGGTAACGGTTCGGGTTCAGGCAGTGGCAACGGAAATGGTAACGGCAGAAAGTAATTTCCCGCAAACACACAAATTAGATGATACACTTTCTGTAGTTAATCAATCGGTTACAAAGTAATCGTTAACAAGGGAACCGCTTCGGTTCCCTTGTTTTTTAAGAAGCAGTATTTAGGAAACAATGGCAATGACACACAACAATTTTTCACTTACAAGATTTCGCGGTTTTTTGGTTTTGGCGATACTTGTTATTTCACAAAGCAACACACTCGCTCAGTTCAGTTCCGAAATTGGCACATCAGGCGAGTATAACACCAACCCATTACTCTACACCAAGCCCCAGGGCTCATTTATACAACAAATTTATGGCAATCTTGGCTACGAAGCAGAGCCGATTTCGATGGGCTACTCACTTGGCTACACAGCGCTTCAGGAGTTTCCGGATAGAAATTATTTTCAACACGGACTAAGCTTTTGGCGTGATTTTGAAGGGGCCTCGTTAAGCTTAAATTTAGAGCAACGTATTAACACGGTTGAATCGGAATACTTCGACTACACCAATGCACAAGTTTCAGCGGCAAAAGATTTTGAACTTGGCGGCGGTACCCTTTCGTTGGGAACATTTGTTTCAACGGATTATTACCCCAATATCAGCATCTTGAATAACTACCGCTTCTCGGGTGCTTTTCAGCAACTTTATACTTTTGATACACGCACCACCATTATTGGCGGGGCCACATTCACATCAAAGTTCTATACAACACCCGATCAGAACGTGGACGTGCCCACAGTTGCACCCGATGGAAGCATTACCTACGTTCCCACCAATTTAAGCAATGTGGATAACCTTAATAACTTGGCAGCGTTTGTGCGCATAGGCCAAAATGTATTTGAGGATTACGGACTTTCGCTACAGTTTACCCATAGAACTATGTTTACAGAGGTTGCCTCGTCGGTTAAAAACATCACCCCTATTACGGGAGATGAAGCAGCGTTGTTTGATGACCCCGCAACGTACTCGGGCAATAGTTTAGGTGCTGATGTTAGTGCCCTGCTCACGGAAACTACACTTCTTAAACTCAGTTACCTCTACGATGTAAAAAACTACCCTACACAAGGTGTTTATACCTCGATGATGGGAAATTATAACAGCGGCGCAATGCGCTCGGATACACAAAGCGTACTTGGTGTTTCAGTAAATCATAATTTTTCATTAGATTCACTCGATATGTATTATCTTACAATTACGCTCGGATACCGATACACCGATAATACATCTAACAGTGTGTTTTATAATTACACCAATTCCGGGTTTTCGCTCGGACTCAGTGCAGGGTTTTAGAATTTAGTTTAAGAAAATGCAATTACTTAAAAAACTGTTTATCAAGCCACTTAGTTTGGTCTTAGTATTCGCCGTTACCGCAACCGTGGTAATGGCTTTTACTATTGTGGAGATGCGTTCCAGCAAAGCAGAGCTTATGGAATTAATGTCGCGTGCGGCACACCTGCAACTACAAACCATAATTGCATCCTCTACAAATATTTTACGCTCCGATGCTGCAATAGATACACTGCTAAAAGCTCAACTGCTCCGCACCGCAATTGAAGTAAGAGATTTGTATAACAACAACACGCTCACTGATGCAGGCATAAAACAAATTGCCGAGCGCGAAGGAACACACAGAATAAACATACTCAGCTATGATGGTACCAAGCTTTTTAGCAGCAAGGAAACCATTCACCCTGATTCCCCCGATACTCGCAATCCTTTGGAAACACTTAATCCCATTTTTGTTGGCGATGCCGATACACTGCTTATTGGATTGTTGCCCTCACGCCACAATAAACTCGACTACAGATTTGCAGTTGCAGTTGCAACCGATGATTACAACGCCGTGGTTGTGTCGCTTAACGCAAACGAGATAAAACAATTTAAGGCAAGCAGTGGTTTTGCGAGCTTATTAAAAGAACTTTCGGGGCAAGAAGGAATATTATTTATCGCCTTGCAAGATACCAATGGTATTGTTGCAGCTACAGGTAAAACCGATTTACTTGCGGATGTAGATTTTGATTCGTTTGTTGAAAGTGCTTTCCGAGATTCTGTTTTTGCATATCGTATAAACGAAGGCAACGGCACAGAGTTTTTTGAAGCAGTGCACCCCTTTAGTTATGCCGATAAATTTGCGGGAGTAGTAAGAATTGGTTTAAGTACGGATACCATTGTGGCGTTACAGAGCAGCGGTATGCTTAGGTTAGCAATATTGGCAATAGTGTTAATTCTGTTTGGCAGCGTTACACTGTTCCTTATTATCAGCAAACAAAACTATTCTGCACTCGCAAAAGATTTTAAAGAAGCCGAGATGTTTTCGGCTAATATGCTTGAAAGCATTAACGATCCACTACTGATGCTCGATAAATCTGAGAACATAAAGCCGCTCAACCCTTCTGCGCAAGCACTTATGCAAAACTCCTCACGTGGTTACATCATAGAACGATTGAAACAACACGATGAACAGGTTGGCGAAATAACCCTCGACTCGCCCAACGGGCAGGAGTTGTATCTGTTCAGTAAATCGTACTACCTTTCCGAAGAAGGTAAACTTTCAACAATCGCTATTCTCAAAGATATTACTGAGTTTCGCACGCTTGAAAAAAAGCTGGTTAACAACGAGCGACTTGCCGTAATGGGACAAATGGCAGGAACGGTTGCACACGAAATACGCAATCCCCTTAACACTATTGGTATTATTGCTCAGCAGCTTACATCTGATTTTACTCCTGTTGAAAGATCGGAGCAGTATCAAAAACTTACCACACTTGTGCATACCGAAGTTAAGCGACTCAACGGCATTATCGAGAATTTTTTACGGTTCGCAAAATTACGGTCACCGGAACCCACACCCACAGATTTGCATGAACTGTTTGAGGTTACACAAAGTTACTACTCAGTTGCTAAAGCCGGTGATAAATTACAATTTTTTTATGAGCCCCTTGAAGTAACATACGCCTTATACGATAAGGAATTATTGCACCAAGCGTTGTTGGGTATAATAGACAATGCTTTAGAAGCGGTTGATACTACAACTGGTGAAGTAACCATTCGCTTTTCCAACTCCGATGTTCGGTTTGTGTGCATTGAGATTAAGGATAACGGCGAAGGAATACCCACAGAAAAACTACCCAAGATTTTTAATCTGTTTTTTACCACCAAAACCAAAGGTTCCGGCATTGGGTTGAGTGTGGCACACAAAATTGTTTCGGAACACTCCGGCAGAATCGAAGTGGATTCTACCCCCGGGGTTGGGACAAGTTTCAAGATTTTTATTCCCAAGAAATAACGGATTATGAAAGAAAAAGATTTTACCATACTGCTCATTGATGATGAGGTTGCACAATTAACCTCGTTGGAAATATACTTAACCAACAAGGGTTATAATGTTTTTACAGCGGATTCAGGAGAGCAAGGGATTGAGATATTAAAAAAAGAATTTATTGATTTTGTGTTCAGCGATTTTAATATGCCCGGAATTAGCGGACTTGAAGTTACCCGCGCAATAAAGCAAATCAATCCCGAAACAGAAATTATTATCATAACCGCATACGGAACCATAGAAGAAGCGGTTTCGCTTATGAAATCGGGTGCTTACGATTTTCTTACCAAACCCTTGGATTTAGACGCTCTCGCGGCGGTGTTGCAAAAACTACGAGAGAAAAAAACTCTTATTAAAGAGAACTCCATTCTACGTGAGCAACTTGCAATTAAGTACCGGTTCGACTCCATTGTTTCGCAGAACATTAAAATGGAGAATATCCTTAACACTGCCGGCAGGGCAGCACAGTCAAAGGCAACCATACTCATACGAGGTGAAAGCGGTACGGGTAAAGAACTGATAGCCAAAGCCATACACACCAGTTCACCCCGCAAGGATAAGCCGTTAATAACGGTAAACGTTGCGGCATTGCAAGAAAATTTGTTGGAAAGCGAATTGTTTGGTCACGAAAAAGGTGCCTACACCGGAGCAACCTCAACAAGAGTAGGGCGATTCCAGGAAGCTGATGGCGGAACACTTTTTATTGATGAGGTGGGTGATATCCCCATGCACGTGCAGGTGAAATTGTTGCGCGTTATACAGTTTGGCGAGTATCAAAAGATTGGTGCAAACACCACTGAAAAGGTAGATGTTAGGATAGTTGCCGCAACGCACAAAAATTTAGAAAAGATGATAGCCGATGGTGAGTTCCGTGAGGATTTATTCTATCGCTTAAACGTTATTCCCCTCTACCTACCCCCTCTGCGTGAACGCAAGGAGGACATTCCGTTTTTAGCCCAGCATTTTATTAAAACCATAGCGGAATCAGTTGGTAAACAAGTTACAGGAATAACAGCCGAGGCGCTCGATGTACTTTTTAAACACGACTTCCCGGGCAATATCCGCGAGTTGCAAAATATAATAGAGCGGGCAGTAATATTAACCCGCGATGAGATTTTATCTAAAGATGATTTACCGGTTACCCTCGAAGTACCAGTGGAAAAACGGAAGTTCGACCCCATGAATCTTGATGATGGGTACGAAGTTAAAATGGCAGCGTTTGAGCGTGCGATGATAGATGAAGCACTTGTGCGTAGCGGAGGGAATAAAAGTGCCGCAGCGCGTCTATTAGGCATTACAGAAAGACATTTACGTTCAAGGTTGGAGCGGGTAGGATAAAAAAAAGGCCGAACGATTTTACTCGTTCAGCCCGTATTTAGGAAGAAGCTTGTTTATCCGTTGATTATACTGTTGTAGAAATCAACCGTTAATACTTGCGGGGTATAAGTAACACCGCGTGATTTCAAGTTTCTCACAAAAGCTCTGATATGATTTTCGGATCCCTTTTCCAGTGCATTGAACACGTAGAGTATATCCTGATTATCAACATCTTTTGCATCGTTAATCAAATCGTTAATATCCACTTCCTCAATCAAAGCACCTACTTTTAATGCTTCAACATCGGAGATATCAACCTTTGCGATTAAGGCGTTATACAGATTTTGCAAATCCTGATTAACAAATACTCCTTTTTGATCCACTGCTACAGGGTCAATGATAGAATACTTATTTAACAGTGTTAATATTGCATTCATGTGCTGTTGTTCGCTCTGTTGGATGTTGCTAAAAATCTTAAGATTGTACTTAGCGTATGCATAGCCATATACATCGCGTGCTAACTTTTCTTCTTCACGCATAAACTTCAGATGTGCTTCTTCAATAGGTGACACTTCTTCAACAACCATTTGATCGATGATTTTTGAAAGTTCATCCTGTTGAGATGTTTGAACTCCGGTGATGTCGGAGTTTTCGCATGCAGCGAGACCAAAACTTGCAGCTAATAATAATCCTGCTAATACTGTGCGTTTCATAATACTGTTCCTTTGTTTGTTGTGTTGTACTTATTTTATTAATACAACCAGTAACTCAAACACCGTGCCAATAGTATTGTGCAACAAAATACTGTGTTATTGGATTAAAAATGGAAGTATGATAATAGGTGGGTGCAAAAACATCGCCCAAATGGGCGAAAAGAACGCCCATTCGGTGGATGCAGTTAAATTATTTATTAATTTGTTTCAGCAGGTCTTTAATCATACCGGGGTCGTTAACGGGAATGGCTTGTAACTCGGAGAGTACTTTACCTTTTTCGCCACCGGCATGAACGTCCATTTCCTCAATCATTTTGTTGAGTATGGATTTATTTTTATCGATCTCTCTTCTGTAGTAGTCGAGGCGGCCTTGCAAAACACTCTCGTACTTTTGCAGTTCTTTCAGCTTATTCTCGGTGGTCTCTTTTTTGGTAATCATTTGTGAGAGTTCATCGTTAAGTTTGATAATCTCATCTTTGAGCACACCGATGTTTTCTTCTTCTCTGCGGCGTTGTTCTGTAAGCATAGCAAGTTTTTTAGCTTCTTCGCGCAGATACTGCTCTTGAAGTTTTTCTTGAAGTGCAGTAACCTCGGATTCAAGTTCTGTTTGCTTCTTTACTAACTGAGTAACCGATTCACTATAAGTACGCTCATTAGAAATAAGTTTTGCAATTTTTTCTTCGTATTGCTTTTTCTCAACCTCGGTACTTGCTGATTCTTCTTTAAGTTGCATTAAATCTTGTGAATACTGCTCAATTGAAAGTTGCAAACCTGCGGCTTCGTTACGCAACAGTGTTAGCTCCTGAAGCTCATCCTGTTTTACTTTCGAAAGACGCAGTAAATCGGCCTCGCCTTTTGCAAGTAGCGAGCGGAGTTGTTCGTTGATCTGCTCTTTTTTGTTTCTGAAACCGGTAACTTCGCGCTCCAGATTTTCGATAGATTGCTTAATTCTGTTTTCGCGTTCGGTTAAGCGAATAACATTATCGTTCAGGAAGTTTTCGCGTTCCTCGAGATTACGGTTAGTAGAATTGAAGTCGGCCATCCTTTGCACCAATTGTGCGTATGCCTCTTCCCTTGCCTCGAGCTCGGCTGTAATATCCGCAAGCTTTTTATCTCTTTGGGTAAGGTCCTCGGAAACTTCGTTTAATTCTTTTTTAAGTTTAAGCAGAGTTTCTTTACTGCGACGAATATCATCGGTAAAAGAAAACAATGCTTCCGAAAGTTCGCGCTCGGTTACAATCCGTTGTTCACGAATTTCGAAACCTTTGTTTTCGGCCACGGTAACTTTACGAGAAAGGTCATCCACTCTTCTGCGCAATTCAACTTCAAGAGTTCTGCTTTCGGCAATAGAGCCTAAGAGTTTTTCGCGTTCGTGTTCTTCGCGGTTAACTTTTTCATCTAAATCGCGTTTTCGTTTTTCTAAATAAGCTACTGATTCTGAAAGCTTGCGCTCTTGCTTTTTAGATGCTTCGCGTTTGGACTCAAACTCAGAAAGTTCAGTTCTTACTGTACTCAAACGTTCAAGAGCACTTTTGTGCTCATTCAAAAGGTTGTGGTATTTTTCTTCGGCTTCGGCAGCTTTGCGTATCAGCTCCGATGCCCTTAATTCGGCATTATACTTCATGGCCTCAGCGGAAGAAATTTCTTCTTGCAAACGCTTAAGTATCTTTTCCTCTTCGTGAGTTTGAGGAATGGAGGGTGCGGAGGAAACTACTTCTCTTCGTTCATCTTCACCTTCGTCAATTGAGCGGAGTAGTAGGTTGGAAGAAATAATATTTTGAACTTCCTCAAGCGTTACAATGATATTGCTCTCGCTTGAAGTGAGTTGTTCAAGTTTTTTAGCTGCAACTTCTACTTCCATGCGAAGCATCGGTAAAAACTCTTGTAAGCGTTTTATACCGTCGCTAATCGAGAAACCATCATTATTTGTTTTGTGAATCTCTTCGAGCAGCGTTTGAGCCTTATCCTGCATCGAGGCAAGCAATGGTTGTGTGTCATCATCAGATACATTCGATTCGGATGACGTAGATAAGTGCGACGAATCCGCACTATACGCCTGAGCAAACAAATCACGAAATTCATCTGGGATAGGGATTTCTTCTTCAGTAGATTCTTGCTTTGCGGCGGCACTCGGAAATAAATCCTTAAATTCATCTGGGATAGGGATTTCTTCTTCGGCAGATTCCGGAGCAGGTGTAGAAGCAAATAAGTCTCTAAACTCGTCGGGAATAGGAATCTCGGCTTCAGCGGCTTGAGGCTCCTCCGCAAAATCTATGGGATTAAATAAATCCTTAAACTCGTCGGGAACGGGGATTGAGTTATTTTCCTGGTCATTAGGGTTAATTTCTTCAGGCAAATCATTCATATTGTTTGAATTTTGATCCATAGTTTTCTCTTTCCCTATTGATTGCCGGCAACGGCTAAACGATTACGAAGACTTTTTTCCAAAGAAACCATTCTACTAATTTCCTGAGCAAATTCATTTTTCCGTATGGTAAGTCCGGCTATTTCTGCACGAACGTGAGCCAACAACTCGTTTTCTTTTACGGCTTTTGTTGAAAGCTCCTCAACACGAGTTTGTAGGGAATCGAGTTCATCGAGTAACTCCGACTTGGAACTGCGAAGCATATCAATTTCGTCACGGAGATCGTGAATGTATTGTGTGAGTTCCGATTCAAGTCTAATCCGTGATGAGGCAAACTCATTCAGAAAACTTGCAGCTTCTGTGGCTTTATTTTTCTTCTCGCTCAGTAATAACCGTGTTTTACGCAATTTTTCTGCGGATACACTTTCGAGCACTCTATTCTCACCGATTTGATGCTCTATGCTTTCTTTTTCGCGATTGCGCGCATCTATGGTAGTTTCGAGGTGCGAAAGTCGCAAAGTTGCATCATTGATTTTGCGTTGCAGATTTGCTGATTCTTTTTCGTACTCGAGTGATTGTTCGCGGAGTTTTATAAGCTGCGTTTGCTGAGTTTGAAGCTCTGTAATAAATGTGGTGATGGTTTCGGCTAAACGCTTTTGTAATTCGCGTTCACCTTCTTCCTGCTTCATCTGACTCTGTTTAGAGTTTTGCAATCTTTCCAACAAAGTAGTAAGTGAATTACTAATTTTTTCTTCGTCTTCGCGTTTGATAACAAGTTCGTTTGCAATCGAATCCCTCAGTCGCGAGTAATCATCAACCTCGGCACTTAATTTTTTGCGCTTTTCGGTGAGTTCAGCAAGCTCCTCACTGAGTCGAATAATTTCATCTTGCTTCTCGGCGTAATCGCGTTGAATTGAAACAAGCAGGGCGTTGCGATTACTAAAATCGTGGATGAGCTCTTCGTGTTGCATACGATACTGCGAAACCACCGATTCTTTTTCGGTAATTTGTTTTAGGAGAATTTCGAGTACCACATCGAGATTCGCCTTAGACTGCTCAGCTTCGTCAATTTTAGTTTGCAATGCAAATAAATGTTCGCGTTTAATGTACTCCTCGGAACTTAAAGCCGAAACAATACTTTCATTGCTATCACGCTCTTTTCTTAGCTCTAAAACCTTGGGCTCAAGTGTTGCAAGTTCATTTTTGTAGCCGGAGAGTTGTTCGGAAAGCTGCGATGTTTCACGAGACATTTTTGCAGATTCATCCCTGAGAGAGGAAACCAGGTTTTTGAGTTCATCACTTTCAATCTGAAGCTTAGAAAAACCGTTGTTGGTTTCTTTTAGAGATTCGGTTACAGCTGCATTTTGCTCACTGAGAGTTTTGTTGGTTTGGGTAAGTGATTCGATACCGGCACGGAGTGCATCCTCTTCCGAACGCATGCGTTCAACCTGAGGTTTGAGTACCTCATAATCGTTTTTCATCAGGCGGAGCTCGCCTTCGAGTGCAAAAGTATCTTTTTCAAGTTGTTCGAGTTTTGCGAGGGGGTCGCTTAATTGTGTAGTAAGTTCTTTCTCTTTTTCATCTAACTCCTGCACGCGGTTTTCTATTTCGTGCTGTTTAGATTTGAGTTCGAGAACCATTTGCGAAAGGTTTTCATCCTCTTCACGCAGTTGGCTTACACGCGAAGTCAGAAACTCATTCTCATCTTTTAGCGAAGCCACACGGGGCTCAAACTCGGCTATCTCTGAATTGAGTTCGTTTCTGCTTAATTCTAATTCTTTAACATTAACAGCAAGTGTGGAACGTTCATCCTCAAGCGATTCAATTTTTTCTAATAACTGTGCTTGAGTTTTTTTGATTGCGGAAAGTGTTTCCTCTTTTGAAGCAATTTCGGCTTCGAGTTGAGTTAAACGCGAAGCAGAAGCCACCGTATCGCCGGACTCCTCAACTTGTTGTTCGCTTTGAACATCAACGTCGTTCTTTTTAACTTCTTCTTCATTGAGCCATTTTATCTTTTGTTCAAGCTCGATAATTTGCTCATTCAGATTTTCGAAGGAAATATGTTTTTCAAGTAACTCATGAAGCTGAGAACGAAGAGATTCGTTTTCTTCACGCAATTCTTTTATTTCTTTACCGCCGGAAAAGAAACCCATAGTTGAACCAGTGCTTTATTTAGTATCTAATTCGGAATATCGTAAACAATTTATAAAAAAATTTTAACATTTGCTTAACAAAATTGGAGGGGAGCAGAGATTTTTTTTCTAAAAAATAAAAAAGGTTGCTCATCTCTTGGGAGGGTGAGATAAGCAACCGATTGTCATCCGAAATGGCAGTTTTATCTGAAACAGATGGCTACTACCTAAGCTATACACACAATCATCAACCAATAAGGAGCACAATGAGAGTCATTGTGTTTGGTTGTGTTAACAAATCACTGTTAAACACTGTACAAACATACCTACCGGAACCACTATTGCGCAACCGCATAAGTATGCGGTTTTTTATGCCACATGGGTGTTTTTGGACACCGAAGAGAGACTTTTAACGCTTATAGAACAATATTTGTCTAAATTAGTTGAGCAATTACACAATTATACTTAGATTAAATCTGTAAAAATTTTGTGTTCTCTCACCTTAAACACTCAATGGAATGGCTATGGCAAAGCAGCTGAGTAACGAAATCAAAATACTTCTTGTTGAAGATGCTTCGGTAATGCGTAAAATGGAAACCAAGGTGCTTTCTTCGCTTGGTTACAATAATATCATTGAAGCCGAAGACGGAGACAAAGCAATTTCCATTTTGCAAGGCGGACAGTCGGTAGATTTAATAATCTCCGATTGGAATATGCCCAATAAAAACGGTTTTGAATTACTCAAATGGGTACGCGAAAGCCAAAGTTTTAAAGAGCTCCCGTTTCTGATGGCTACAGGCAGGGGCGAAAAAAAGGAAGTAGCCCAAGCCGCAGAGGCAGGCGTTAGTGCTTTTATCTCTAAGCCGTTTAACGCAGATGAATTAAAAGCAAAAATTGAAGAATCTTTTGGCCAGAAACGTGCTTTAACCGCAGAGGAAGAAGCCGGATGGGTTCCACAGTACAATGCCGAAACAGGTAAAGTTGTTCTGAGGATTGCCCATATACAGATTACTGATCACTTGGTACTTGGTGTACTAAAACACTTAATCAAAACCGGTGAATTGGTTCCAAAACATTTTGAACTCGAAACTATCTGTATGCCGGGTTGGAATCCCGTTGCTCAAGCTCTTGAACAAGGAACCGTTGATGGTGCTTTTGTACTTGCGCCGTTAGCAATGGATTTATACAACTATGGCGTGCCGCTAAAGATGATAATGTTGGCGCACAAAAACGGAAGTATTTGTGTACGCAATAAAGCTGGCGACTACAAAGAGCCCTATCAGAATTACTTTAAAGGAAAATCCTTCTACATCCCTCATAATATGTCAATTCATCATGTTCTCAGCCACATGTTTTTTAACAGCATTGGTCTAAAGCCCGGTGTTCAAGGCGATAAAGATGTTGATGTGAGTTTTGAAGTTGTAGCACCAATTAAAATGCCTGAGTTTCTTTCGCAGAACCCTGATACCTGCGGGTATATGGTTGCTGAGCCTATTGGAACAAAGGGCATTGCACAAGGTATAGCAGAATTACAATTCCTTTCCAGTGAGATTTGGGAAAACCACCCTTGCTGCGTTCTTGCAATGAATAGCGGAATGCTTACCAAGCACGACGAAGCTATGTTCGAGTTCACCAAGATGATGGTGCACGCAGGTAAGTTTATAGAAACAAAACCCGGTGCGGCAGCTGAAATAGCCGTAAGCTTTTTAGACCCCGATAAAAATCTCGGACTCAAGGTTCCCCTTCTCAAAAACGTACTCACCGAGCCTAAGGGTATTAAAACCGGTGACCTCTTCCCTGTTAAAGATGATTTTGACCGCATCCAGAACTATATGCATAAAAATATGAACATTGGATCTATCATTAATCTCAATGAGTTTATTGATATGCATTATGCTGAAAAGGTTTGCGACCCAACTTCAAAGTTGCGGAAATCAACTCTCTACAACAGCACAGAACGCGGTTACGAAATACTTACCCGTGGTGCACGTTTAGACCAAGAGCAAAAACAAAAAGCACTGTTGAACAAAGAAGGTAAGTACTTGATGTTTACCCTTGGTACACAAAGCTTTGGTATTGATATTCTACGGATTGTTGAAATCAGTAAAATGCTCCCTATTCGCACCGTACCACACTCGGCAGGATTTATTATGGGCGTAATCAATTTCCGTGGAAAGGTTATTCCCGTGGTTGACCCCAAGGTAATGTTCTCGATGCAAAATGAAGATAAAACAAATTCAGCTTATATTATCATTCTCGAACTGGATACTGCTATCGGCTCGCTTATTGTTGGCGTTGCGGTTGACCAGGTTACTGAGATTGCACAGATAAAAGCAAATGAAATTGAGGATGCTCCTAATTTCATTTCGGGCAAAGCAACCAACTACATTCTTGCAATGGCAAAAATTAAAGAAGTAGTGCGTCTATTGGTTGACTTGGAAAAGCTGTTTGACTCCCAAATGGCAACCGCCATTGCGGGACTTGTTAAACAAAGTTAAAATTTCTTGTTAATTTAGAGTGGCCGCCGCGCCACTCTTTTCTTTTTAAATTAAAGTTTTTGGGTTACTATGTTCAAAAAAATATTGAGTGTTGTTTTACTGCTCGCCGCTCTAAGCGTAAGTTTTCCACAGTTAGTTAAGGTTTCATTTTACGTTAACTCCATACCCCTACCCGATTCTCAATCAATTTATATTGTCGGAAATCATGAGGAAATTGGCGGATGGATTCCCAATAAAGCGGTATTAAACAAAGTATCCGATTCACTCTGGTCAGTTACCAAGCAGTTCCCTATAGGAACATCGCTCGAGTTTAAGTTTACCCAAGGTGCTTGGGAAACCGAGCGCCTTGAACCCGATGGAAGTACGCCTAAAAACGCTACACTTGTTGTAAAATCTGATACTGCATTATACTTTACTGCAGCCCGGTTTGCTAACGCATTTGGCACAAGAACAATAATTGGCCAAATTACGGGAACCGTAGCCTATCACAAAAATTTTGAATTTAAGGAACTGGCTTCGCGCAATGTGATTGTTTGGCTACCCAAAGAATACGAAGCAGAACCAAATCGTCGTTTTCCTGTAATCTATATGCACGATGGGCAAAACTTGTTCGACCCCGCTACAGCTTCGTTTGGCGTTGATTGGCAAGCTGATGAAACTGCGGATAGTTTAATCCGGCTTAGTAAAACCGAACCTATAATAATGGTTGGTATTTACAGCTCTGCTGAAAGAATGCGAGAATATATCCCCGGCGAAAAATCCAAATTGTATATGGAGGGAATAGTCAACTCACTTAAACCGTTTATTGACCAGACTTATCGCACTAAACCGCAACGTGAATACACGGCAACTTGGGGTTCTTCTGCAGGTGGCACCATTTCGTTTATGCTCTCATGGCATTACCCCGAAGTATTTAGCAAAGCTGCTTGTTTTTCACCTGCGCTAAGGATAAACCGTGACGAAATAAATTTTGACCTTACCGCGTTGGTTAAAGAACATAAAGGTTCAATGCCAAACGTTAAATATTATTTCGATAACGGCGGTGTAGGATTAGAAGCTATTTTACAACCCGGGATTGAAGAGATGATTGAAGCTCTTAAAGCCAAGGGTTTTGTAGAAGGAAAGCAATTTGTAAGCTACTTTGATATCAATGCCGAGCATAGCGAAGCAGCTTGGGCAAAACGCGTTTGGAGACCGTTGATATTCTTTTTTGGGAATTAAGAATAAACACCATTAACAGGTTTCTCGCTCCGCATTTGTATATTGCGTACTTGAAATTTATGAATTACGCTATAGATACGAATGCTTAAATTAAACGAAATTTTTTACTCAATTCAAGGTGAAGGCACCCGCGCAGGTTTGCCTTGCGTGTTTGTTCGATTGACCTACTGTAACCTACGTTGCACGTATTGTGACACAGAGTATAGCTTTTACGAAGGCACAGATTGGGAAATTTCTCAAGTCCTTGACAAGGTGAGAGACTACAACTGTAACCTTGTTGAAATAACAGGTGGTGAACCACTCATCCAGGCAGAAGTTCATCCATTAATGACCCAATTATGCGACCTCGGCTACACAGTAATGATTGAAACCGGCGGCTCACTTGATATATCGCCAATAGACCCACGTGTTACCATAATAATGGACCTAAAAACCCCATCAAGCAAAATGGCAAAGAAAAACAGATATGAGAATATTCCCCTTCTCAAATCTACCGATGAGGTGAAGTTTGTTATTGGCACACGCGAAGATTACGAGTGGTCGAAGGAACAACTTGAGTTGCACAACTTGACAAACAGATGCAACGTTTTGTTCTCCCCTGTTTTTGGGAAAATTGAACCCATTGAAATTGCTCAGTGGATACTTCACGATAATTTATCTGTCAGATTCCAACTTCAACTGCATAAGTTTATTTGGGAACCTGATGCAAAAGGAGTTTAATAATGTTAATTGCTAAGGACTTTAAATGGGAAATGGCTCACCGTTTGCCATTTCATAAAGGTGCTTGCAAAAATGTTCACGGACACTCATACAACATGACTGTTAAAGTGGAAGGCGACCTTGATGAACAAGGTTTGCTTATAGATTTTTACGACTTGAAACGTATTGTAAATCCTTTAGTGGCTGAATTAGACCACGCTTGTATTATCTGTAAAGATGATACTGATTTGATATTGGCTCTTGCCCCATTACACACAAAGGTAAGTATCGTTGATTTTCATTCAACAGTAGAAAATCTCTGTGGCTATTTTTTGGAAAAGATTAGCAAAGCAGGATTGCCAAGTAATATTAAACGAGTTGGTGTTAAAATCTACGAGACTAAAAGCTCATACGCCGAGGATTTTATAACCTTGGTGAGAGAGTAGTTTATCAATGAATCGTTACAAAGCTCTTATCGAATACGACGGATCAAAATTTAACGGGTGGCAAAAACAAGCAGGTCAAAGAACAGTACAAGGTGCATTACTTTCGGCACTTGAGTATGCTCTGCCCAAAGATAAAGTTGACGTGCAAGGCGCAGGAAGAACAGATGCAGGCGTGCATGCCGTAGGGCAAGTGGCACATTTAGACTGTGATAGTGCCATTGACCCTCAGATTCTTCACTACAAAATGAACGACAATTTGCCGGCCGCTGTAAATATTCTTTCTATCAAACGTGTCTCAAGAGAGTTTCATGCCCGGCACTCAGCACAGCAGCGGATTTATGTTTATCAGATTTCGAAGCGTAGGACTGCTTTCGGGAAAAACTACACCTGGTGGATAAAAGACAAATTGAATGTGCAAGCAATAACAAACGCCGCTGCTTACTATGTTGGATTTCATGACTACAAAAGTTTTGCAAATGCGGCTGATGTAAAAGAAGAGAAATCAACTAAAGTGCAAGTGGATTTTGTTGAAGTAAAAGAGGTTGGCGATTATATACTTGTTCGTATTGCGGCATCGCACTTTTTATGGAAGATGGTAAGACGTATGATTGCCGTTCTTGTTGAAGTAGGTAGAGGGAATATGCGTCCTGATATTATCACAACATTTTTAACAAGCTACGAAAAAGGTGTTTCACAGTTTACCGCACCCCCTTCAGGTTTATTTCTTGAACAAGTACTCTACCCCGGAGATACTCGTAAAGAAGAGTTAAAGCCCTTCCTCATGATTGGTGAGTAATTGGAGAGTAGTTTACTACTGCTCTCCCAATTTCTTTTCTAAGTCTGCCATTTTTTTCTCAAGCGATTTAATTCTCGCAGCGTAATCTTCTAAACCTCTGATATGTGCTTCAGTTCTAAAAGCTTCTTTATACGGTTTAGCAGGTGAACCAAAATACATACCGGGTTCAATTAACGATTTTGATACTCCTGCCTGAGCTGCTAAGATTACCTTACTACCAATTTCCAAGTGACCTGCAAGTCCGACCTGTCCGGCGAGAATAACATTATCACCAAGTTTTGTACTCCCCGAAATACCGCTTTGCGCAGAAAGTGCTGAATCTTTGCCAATAGTTACATTGTGAGCAATCTGCACTAAGTTATCTACTTTAGTGCCCGATTTAACGAGCGTTGAACCTGTTGCAGCGCGGTCAATACAGGTATTAGAGCCAATCTCAACATCATCTTCGAGTACAACGTTACCCAACTGAGGAATTTTGATATATCTACCGGCAGCATCATTCATATATCCAAAACCATCGGAACCAATTACCGCACCTGAGTGGATAATCACACGGTTCCCTACAACAGTTTGCTCACGAAGTGTAACATTAGGAAATATTAAACAATTCTCGCCAATTACCGTATCATTCATAATTACAGTATTATGGAAAATCTTACTTCCTTTGCCAATGCTTACCCGTTCACCAATTACAACATTGCATCCAAGAGCAACATCATCACCCAGTGTTGCTGAAGGCGCAACCACAGAACTTTTATCGATACCCGAAAGTGGAAACTCGGGAGTAAAAAAAGCAATGGTCATTGTGGCAAAGGCCTTATTGGGTTCTTTAACTTCCAAATACGTTATATCAGTTCTTGTTTTGTTAAAACCCGGTTTAACAAAAATTGCAGTAGCTTTGGTATCCTCGAAGTATTTTTCATACGAAGCCATATACAAAAAGGTAATATCGCCCTCTGTTGCTTCATCAATTTTTGCAGGACGTTTAATCAAAACAGAAGTGTCACCCGTTACCACTGCGCCTGTAAGTTCAGCAATTTTTGTTAAATCAATCATCTTATTTCATTTTCTCCAAAACCTTGTTGGTCATATCTAAGTCGGGCTTAGAGTAAAGCATAAGCACTCCACCGCTCCTATCAAATATGTAATCAAATTCTTCTTCGGTTGCAACTTCTTTAACCGCATTAAAAAGCTTGTTTTGAATGGGTTTCATAAGCTCTTCTTGTTTTTTAAACAACTCACCGTTTTGCCCAAATTTGGATTCTCTAAACTGTCTGATTTCATTATCAAGAGTGCGGAGTTCAGTTTCCGCTTCGTCTTTTTTCTGATTTGACATTATGAGTTTCCTGCGTTCGAACTCATCGAGTTTAGCGCGATACTCGTTTTGCTTTTTATCGAGTTCAGTTTTCCACTCAGTAACCAAAACATTTATTTGTTGTTTGATATCCTGAGCTTCGGGAAGTTCTTTCATAATAGCATCGGAATCAACAAATCCTACTTTCGACTGAGCAAACAAACCCGAACTCAGTGAAAAAACAATTACTACGAGAGCAACAAAGTGTTTCATAAATCCTCAAAAAATGAAATAAAAAAAGCGAAGAAATAACATCAAAAAAAAGATACTATTTCTTCGCTTAGCAAATTTTCTTAATTAACTAAAAAAGTGCTTAATTGCCTCTTTTAAGTTTATCAAGAACCTTGTAGGTAAGGTCAAATTGAGTATCTGCATAAAGTAGTAAAACATCGCCGGGTCTATCAAACACAAACGTCATTCCTTCTTCTTTAGCAACTACTTCAATTACTGCAAAAATTTTCTGTTTTACTGGACCCATTAACTGCTCTTGTATGCGATAAATTTCGCCTGTTTGTTGACCAAACTTTGTACGACGATATTCATCAATTGCTTGCTGTTGTTGAGCAAGTTTCTGAAGTTCTTCGTTACGTTTTTTCTCAGGCATAGTCTGAGCTTGTTTTTGGAGATTGTTATATTCTTCTTGAAGTTTAGCTGTTAAGCTATCTACAACTTTATTCCATTCTTGAATTTTGGTATCAAGTTCACCTTGAGCTTTGATAGCTTCGGGAAATTGTTGAAGAATAACTTCAGAGTTTACATATCCAGATTTCTGAGGGGTTGTAGGGGTTTGAGCTTGCACGCCAATAGCGAACAATACCATTACAACTGCTAAAGCAAATAAATTTTTCACTTTCATTCCTTTGTTAGATTTGAGTGTTAAAAAAATCATCGTTAAATATACGGAAATTCCGCGAGAGAATAATTAAAAGCCCTTACCAAATTGGAAGTGAAACTGCCAACTTGGGTCTGCGCCATCTACAGCTTTTCTATCGAAACCGTAGCCGACATCAAATCCGAGCAGACCAATTGGGTTAATCATAATTCTCGCACCAACGCCAACCGATTTACGGAGATTGAGTAAATCTGCTGATTTTAGATCTTCAAAAACGCGTCCTGCTTCAGCAAAAGCAAGCACATACAACGGTACAGGGTCTAAAGAAACTGCATAACGAAGTTCGGTACCTACCTTCATCATAATGTTACCGCCATCCACTTCGCCATCGGCGTTCATTGGACCAACGGTTCTATCATCATAACCTCTCAGCGGTGTGGTTGCAATTACCATTCCGCTTCCACCCATCCAGAATTTTTCGAAAGGATTTATGCGGCGTTTACTTGCTTCGTTAAGAACACCAATATAACCCATATCGAATGAGTTATATAAGCTTAACTTATTTGTGTTGAGTAATCTTCTGTATGCTTCAGCTTTAAAGCCAAGTTTGAAATAATCCACGTTACCCGGTAAAAACGGTCCGCCGCTTATCTCGGCAGAAAACGCGACGTTAGAACCCAATGAAGGGAATACAGGGTTATCAATATTTCTGCGCGAGATATCAATACCCAATGAGTACTGCTCGCCGGCTACGTAGTAACCACGCCCTTCAACAACATCCGTATTCTGATACCGCAAAGAACCCATGATATAGAAGTAATCATCAGGCCAAGTGAGTCTTCTACCCACCTTAACACTGCCACCTGTCTGAGCGATGTCGTAGTAGTAACTCTGCCGTGTATCATAAAACTCAAAGCCGAGTGAGGTTGGTGTATCCATAAACCATGGTTCAGTAAACCCGAGTGTAAATGTTCTATACAAATTACCTACACCAAACTGCCAGTTAAAGCTAAGTACCTGTCCGGCACCAAGCTGAAATGGTTCAGTGATAGAAAAGTTTGTAAGCGTTATACCAATGGCTCCTGAGAAACCAAAGCTACCACTATATCCAACAGATGCGTTGAGATAGTCGGAAGATTTTTCCTCAACTTTATAGACCAAGGAAACCGTACTATCATCAACGGGTTCGTAGTTAACACCTTCTTGGTAGAGTTTTTCAACGTTGAAATACTGTAAGTTGGCAAGCTGTTGAAGTGAGCGAATCAGGTTCGAACGCGCAAAGTTATCACCGGGGATTGAAAAAAGCTCGCGACGGATAACTTTATCTTTAGTCTTGTCATTTCCTGTAATTTTGATTTCACCAATTTTGAATTGGTTGTTCTCAGAAATTTGGATGACAACATCAACAGAATCGAAACCGCTTTTTTTCTCGGTTGGAATTGCTCTAAAAGTAAGATAACCATTATCCAAATACATGGAAGCGATATCGGATTGTTTTTCGTTACCCATCAAGTTCTGCATAAAAAGTGGGTAGTTGTAAATATCTCCGGCTCTAAAACCGAGTCGTTCACTGAGTTGTTCGTCTGTGTAAACAGTATTACCACGCCAGTCAATGGCTCTTAGCTTATACATCGGTCCTTCGAATACTCGAATGTATAAATCCATCTGCGATTTATCTTCAGAATAGACAATGCTGTCCGAAATTACTTCGGCGTCTCTGAAGCCCATCGTTCTGTAATACTTAACAAGACCGGTTTTATCTTCTTCAAATTTCTTTTTATCAAAGCGGGCTAAAGTCCAAAATTTCCACCAACGTTTTTCTGAAGTCTCAGCCAATTCACCTCTCAATATTTCGTCACTAAAATAATCATTATCAATAAAGTGAATATTGGCAACAGAAACTTTTTCACGCTCGGTAATATCAATCATTAATAAACGACGAACTTTAACACGATTGAGAAAGTTGGAAGAGGGCAAATCGCCCAAATCGTAAGTATCGGTGTATTCTTCAGAAAGATTAGCGGAAT
>CALKUG010000181.1 GCA_937996765.1 uncultured Ignavibacteria bacterium | reverse complement strand
TCCATAACAATACCGGTAGCCACGCCAACTGCAAACGTTAACGCAAAAACGCGCACCCAGTATTTTGTCATTTGTTGGTAAATGGGGTCTTTCGTTTTAAGGTACATTCCCTCCATGATAACCAATGCAACTCCCAATCCAATGGAAAGGGGCGGGTATATGTAATGAAATGATACAGTAAAAGCGAATTGAATACGAGAGAGAAGTTCTACATCCATAGTGATGCTCAAGTTAAATTAATAAATAGAGAGTTAATTCATTTATACTGCATAGATTTATAAAGTAAAATATAACCTAACATTTTTTTTGTGTTGAATCCAAATTTATTTTTGTTCATCTTACAGTTGAAGATTTATTAATTTAACAAAAGGATAGAGTTATGACAAAGAATGTTGGAACAATAGATAAAGTTTTAAGAATTGTTGTCGCAATTGTTTTGGTTGTTGTAGCCGTTATGAACCCTGATATGTGGTGGCTTGGATTAATTGGTATAGTACCATTGGCTACTGCCTTTATGGGAACTTGCCCATTGTACACAGTACTCGGAATGAGCACTTGCCCATTGGAAGAGAAGAAAAAATGAGTTGGCTACTTGAAAACATAGCTAAAAATCTGGATAGAATTGTTCGAGCCGGATTTGGAGCTGTTATTGTATCAACCTATTGGTTGTACGATGCCCCCATTTGGATGGCAGCGGTAGGCATTCTTCCGATACTTTCCGGAGTGTTTGGAACTTGCAGAGCTGCCGGATATGGCGATGGCTCTTCGTGCGGAATGCCAAGGAGTAAAGACGGAACTGAGCTCCCGAGAATAAAAGTTGAAACTTATAAGAAATAAAAAAATGCCCCGTTTTTGCGGGGCATTTTTTTTTGACCATATGTCTCAATAATTATACTGCATTATACATCTAACCAGTACGAAAACTTCAACAAGTAAACGTTATCCGGTTCAGCGGTAAATAGTTTGTTTATGGCACGGCTTGGTTCGTATTTGCCGGGCTCATCAAAGTTTACACGGTCGTGAGTCCACGCAAAATAAAGAATTGAACCGGGTAAAACCTCCCAACGCAATACCACATTTGCTTTGAACGATTTAAAGTTAAAATCGGGGTCATCAATGGTAAACGCCGAAGCACCACCCGGACCGTCGGGGTCTATGCCATACTCTGAGTTAGCTTCATCCTTAACAACATTGCCAAAAACATTATAATCCATTGTCTTTGGGGCGGCAAGTTCTTTAAAATTTTTGTAATTACCTGCAGTAACAAAAGGTTGTAGGTATGCCTGCAAAGAGATATCCGGAGTGAAGATATAGTTTAAGCGAATTGATGCTGCCAACGATTTTTGCAATAGCTCACCAAACACATAACGCTTTCCATATGTTTTAGTAGCGGTTGCATCATCAACAATATCAACAAATTGATTTCTGCTATCATCAATAAAAAATTCAGGACCCACAGAAAGGTTAAATCTTGAAGTTGGTCTCCATTCTATCTCACCACCGATAAAAAAGCCCATCGAACCTAAAGGGTTTCCCCATTGGTTGCCATTTACACTAACCTGCAAAGGTTTTCTACTATCAGTGGAAATATAAAAACTGTACCAGTATTCTTCTGGGTCTAAGGTAAGAGTTCCACCACGAGAACGGGTGCGATTATATGCCGAGGGGTTAAAACCAAGTTCAGCCTGAATGGAATAATAATTCTCGAAAGTTCCGTTCATCATCAAAAATGTACCACCACCGGTGTAATCACCATCAAAATTAATTTCATTGAAATTGGAAAGGTGAACCGATTTATCTCTGAAGATACCGTCAGTTTTATACCAGCGATAACCAAGTACAACGTGTTCGGTAATTTTGTCGGCATTTCGTTGAAAACCCAAATCGTTGTATTCCATACCTGGTGTTACAAAACCTGCGGCAATGTTTAAATAATAATTGCCACTTTGTTTGTTAACTGCCACACGACCGTATGTACCGGTCATACTTGTGCGTGAGCTGTCGAATTTCATAAACCCGGCATCGGGACGTTGCATATAACGATAGGGGCGTTTTTGAAGTGATTGCATATATTCTTTAGTTCCTGAAACATAGGAGCCAACTAACATAGCTTGTAAAACATACTCGTTTTCGGAATCAAGTGTAGTCCAGCCATCCAGCCCAATGGTGTATGCCTGTTTTGCAAAAATCTTATTCATTTGGTTGGTCCGTAAATCCCTGTTAACGGTGGATATATTCAAACCAATACCCTGAGTGCCTTTGTTGTAATCTTTGCGAACCCTAAAAATACCATAGTGCGATAGTGGTTCAATTTCTTCTGTTTTATTTACTGAATTATCTGAGTAATCAGCAAACATTCTATCAGTAACAGCAGAAAGAGCCCCAATTGTTAAAGCGTTTTCAAATTTTCCGGTAAGCTTTGCCGCACCCAAAATGCGTGTTTCGTTGGGTATAAAGGAAAAATCGTTGTTCCCGGAAACTGAGCCGCGTGGTTGTGAACCGATTCTTCGACTATAAAAAAGCGTAGGCACTCCAAAATTGAATCCCCAGTTGTTGTTTGCGCCATAGATGCCAAATTGGAAAATATTATTCCCTTCAATAAAAAACGGACGCTTTTCTTCAAAAAACGTTTCGAAAGCCGAAAGATTAAGTACAGCGGGGTCAACTTCAACTTGCCCAAAATCGGGATTAATAGCTGCATCAATAGTTACGTTTGAACCAATACCAAATTTGATATCAGCGCCTATAGTGGTTTTAAATTGATTATCGGAGTAGAAAGGATCTTTAGGATCGTGTTGAAGTGCAGCAGCTTTTTGAACTACATAAGGGGTAATTTCAAGGCGTTGTTTTGGTTTAACGCTGTCAAATCCTGTTAAATCTGCAAATAGCGAAACAAAACCGTTGCTACCTCTTGGGTTGGGTGCGAAATATGCAGTTTCGTTTTTGCGAACAATTTCTCTGGAGACATTGAAGCCCCATGTCATTACATCTTGCTCGGTAAAACGCAATTGCGAGAATGGAATTCTCATTTCCACATACCACGCTTCATTATCAAACGAGGTTTTAACATCCCAAATGGCATCCCATGAGTCATCATCCCACTGGTCGTTAAAAAACACACCGTCTAATTTTGTTCCGCCTGGGTTAATAGCAAAGTAGTTACCGTTAGTTTTATCGTGATAGGGGTCAACATAAAAAAAGAACCAATCTGTTTGAGCCCAATTATCTCTACGATTAATTGAAAAATCGAAGTTAGGTGCTGTGGAATCAGAAAGTTTAGCGCCAACATAAATTGCCTCATCATCGTAATACACCCATACTTCAGTTTTTTCTGTAGTGGGTTTCCCATCATCCGGGGCACGTTGTGTAAAATCAGTAATTGCAGGTTGCATTTTATAGAAATCTTCAGTCAATAAACCATCCAGAGTTGCATTAGCAACTTTGAATATTCTATAGTTCTTTTTTTGCTCATTATTATTAGAGGCAAAAATAAATAGACCGCATAAAAGAAAAATAAATAGTACCTTTCGCAGCACAAAAAACTCCTTTTTTCAAATGGTGAGCTGTATTTTCGGTATTTGACTGAATTAATGAACAAAAAGTTGTAATAATTTTTCAGATGAGTGATATTATTTCCATAAACGGAAAAAAAGCGAGTATAAACGGAAATCAAAAAGGATTGGTCAGTATAGATTTTTAACTGTTACGATTTATATTCATTTATAACATAGTAAAATGCGAACATTTCTTTTTTTGACACTGATGCTTTTACAAAGCACGGTATTTGCACAAAATGTTGGGTATGCAGCACGTGTACTTGATGAGCAGGGCTCACCGGTTTTTGGTGCTGTTTTTATTATAAAAGATACAAAACTTTTCAAGGTTACTGATACAGAGGGGCGGATTCAACTTTACCTAAGCGAAGGCCGCTACAGTATCGAAATAAAACACATGGGCTTTGCAACACTCACCGACACCATTACCATCTCCCGTCAAAACAACCGTGTAGAGCATCAGTATATTATGTTACCCATTGAAATCGAACAACGAATGGTAACTATTACTTCTGAACGCGATGAAAACTCAACGGTGCTTCGAAAACTTGAACGTGAAGATATTCGCAAGATGCCTAATCTCTTTTCCGATGCGCTACGTAGCATTCAGATACTGCCGGGAGTAACCTCCAACAATGAGACAAGCGGTTCGTATAACGTGCGAGGTGGCAATCTCAATGAAAATCTCATGTACATTAATGGTTTCGAGATTTACCGTCCCTTTTTACTCAGGCAGGGTATAGAAGAAAGCGCATCGTTAGTAAACGGTGATTTGGTTGAAAGTTTTATGTTTTACGGAGGAGCCTTTCCAGCACAGTTCGGCGACCGGCTTTCCTCTGCTCTCGAAGTACACTACTCTCTCCGAAATGAAGAAGGCATTGATGGTATTGCACGCATTGACGTTTTGAACGTAGGTGCCGCAACAAGAATAAAAACGGGCAACTTGAAAATCTCGGCAGGTGCACGCTATGCTTATCCGGCATTATTTTCAACAACCCTACACACAAAAGGCAGTTACGCACCAAGTTATTCCGATTTTCAGATTTATGCCAATTACCGCGTATCCTCAACTCTATCAATTAGTGCATTGGCTCTTGAAGCTTATAATTTGTTTGATTTAACACCGGAGAGTTGGGCAGGACACTTTCAAACCGGGCGTTTTGAAGTGAAAGAGATATTTATTGATTACTCCGGTACGAAAAAATACTCATATAGGAATTCGCTTTATGGTGTAAGGGCAACTTCCATTATTTCTCCTCAAAGTTCATTAACGCTTTCGCTCTCTACATTTGCTTCGCAAGAAAATGATGATATGAAGTTGCGCGGCGACATCTACTATAGCGAAGATGCCTATAATCCTGAGGATAATCGACTTTATCTCAAAACACGGAACGAGTTTGCTGATAACACGGTATCGTTACGTAATTACGACGCTTCAGCAACATACGCCTACGATGGTGATTGGGCAACAATATTGCTCGGCGGATATATTCGCTTCACCAACTTGGATGCAAGTACAAACGAAACCACAGATGAGGTGGGAACATCAACTGTACTCGAAGAATCCTACAGCAAGCAATACACCTTACAAAACAATAATGGTTACCATGGAGTATTTGTATCGCTTGAACGAGAACTTTCTGATCAGTTTCGTTTGCGCACAGGGTTGCGCAGTTTTTTTTATAGTTATAACGATGAGGTTAAAGTTAGTCCCCGTGCTACTTTATTCTACACGCCAAATGCATTAAATACACTGAACCTAAGTGTTGGATATTATTATCAACCACCCTTTTATTACGAGCTCTTGCAAAAAGAAAATAAAGTACTCATATCTCAAGAAGCATTGCACATAATGGCTGGATGGGAGCGACGCAGCGGTAACGAGCATAAATGGCAATTTGAAGCATATTACAAATTGATGAGTAATTTGTTGCCATTCTACATGGACCAGTTACGACTCGTCTATCAACCCACAAATAAACTCGAAGCGTTTGCAGCGGGATTTGATATACAGTATCAAGGTGAATTGGTTGAAGGAATAAAAAGTTGGATTGGGTATGGCTATATATCAAGTGGCGAACGCGAGAAGGGAAGTTTAACCCCGTACCGTGGAAGGGTATTACAGCAATCTCACACACTCAAAATCTTTTTGCAAGATAGATTGCCAAAGCGTCCCGAGTTTCAAGCACACATCCGCACCATTGTTGGTTCGGGCTTTTCCAATCATCCCAAAAATCCTGTTCTGAATCCAGATACGGATAAATATCAACTCATTACCGACTTAAACGTGTTGGAGGCGATGCCCTTTTACTTTAGAGTAGATATGGGGTTAACCTGGGAGTTTAAGATGAGTCCGGCAAATCGACTGCTGGTGAGTGTGGAAGTGCTCAACGTTTTTGATAAACGTAATACCGCCTCATACAACTACTACCAGGTGTTTCCCGAAACACCCGATGCAGTAAGAGTGCCCATGATGTTTACCCGTAGGTTCTTCAATCTCGGAGCTGAGATAACGCTTTAGGGTGCTGACTTTTCTTTTTTGGATGACTTTGATTTGGGCGATTTTTTTGGCTCAGCTTTTTGAATACCAAAAACATCATCGAGATAAGTTGGTCCGCCGAGCAGACCCATTTGCCGAATCACCCATTTTTGACGGCCTAAAACATAGCGTGACGGTTGTGCAATTTTGTATTTGAGAGGATTGGGAAGAACCGCGGCAATTAAAGCTGATTCGTGTCGTGTGATTTTAAAAGGAAGTTTTTTAAGATAGCGCGTGGCTACAGCACCAACGCCAAAAGTCATATCGCCCATTTCTGCTACGTTGATATACATTTCCAGAATACGCTCCTTATCCCAAAAAAACTCGATAAGCACTGTAAAGTAAACCTCAAGTCCCTTTCGCACCCAAGACCTGCCCTGCCATAAAAACAGATTTTTTGCAACCTGTTGCGAAATGGTACTTGCACCACGAATGCGATTAGTTTTTTTATTGCTCTCCAATGCTTTTTCAATAGCCTTTAAATCAAAGCCGCTGTGCACGGGGAATAATTGATCTTCGCTCGCAACCACAGCAAGCGGAACAAAAGGAGAGACCTCTTCAATGGGAATCCACTCGTACAAAAATTCGGGAGAAGAATCGGTTGCAGCCATACGACGTTCAATCATGGTAAAAGTAATCGGCGGAGCCACCCATTTATACGCAATAACTACCGCCACTGAGCTTATAATCAGTGAAACAACAATACGCAGGAGCCATATTGCAAACCAAATAAAAAATCCGCGGTTTTTCTTAGACATATAATAACTTACAATAATAGGAAGCAATAATCGTTACAAAATAGTTTGGTAAACGTGATTTAAAGCAAAAAAGTAATTAAATCTTTGTAAACAAATAAAAAAAGTGAAAAAATTTCTTGATTAATTGAAACAATTTTAACAATTTGAAAGTTAAATAAACATTCCTAAGTGAATGTTGAACATTCCCAAATTGTGTTGTTTACTATAAAATTAAAACGAGGTTTTCCATGAAAAGATTCCGCTTTCCCTTACTCGCACTTTTATTTGTTTCGTTATTTGCTCTTCAAGGATGTTCATCCGGTGGTAGCGGTGGCGGACTTGCAGTTGGCGATGACTACAAGAATTTAGCAGGTGTATGGCAAGATGACGATACCAAAACATCATTCACTTTTGTTAAAAGTGGCGATGACATGGTTTTAGCATCTGCAATAGATGATGATGGTGAAGTATTTAACATACATAGTTTCGAGTTCCTCGAAGGTCGTCTTTCTTGGACATATGAGGTTCCCTCTACCGGATACTTTGTAACAATCATCATTATGGATATGAATAACAGAACCATGAATACCGTATGGGGCAACTCACAGGGTAATTCCGGTACAGGCACATTCACAAAAGTTAAATAATTAAATAATAATCACAAATTTATACGGTTAAACCATGAAAAAATTAATGTTGCTCTTTGTACTTACCCTTGTTGTTTTCTCAATGGGTACCACAGTAGCTCAAGATATTAAGCATCAAGTTCTTACACTCAATGTTGCTTCGAATCCTGAATACAAAACTCTGCAAGGTGTATGGCAGGATGATGATACACAAACACGCTTCACTTTTGTTTCAAAGGGTAATGTTTTGGCTATTACCTCAGCTATTGACGATGATGGCGAATTATTTGAAATTCACAGTTTCGAGTATCTCGATGGCCGTTTATCATGGACATACAAAGTGCCATCAACCGGATACTTTGTAACCATTATTGTTATGACAGTAAATAGTTCCTCACTCGAAACCGTATGGGGTAACTCAGAAAGTAATTCAGGTCAAGGTACCTTTTCTCGAATTTTCTAATCATCCCTTGATTAAATTAGTGGAATGGGTTCAAGAGCAATCTTGAACCCATCTGCATTTTAAAGCATAAGTAACAGGTTGTATTTCGCTATTTGAACAACCTTTGTTATTTTACCTATTACGATTTAGCAAACACTTAAAGTAAGGACCAATTTTCGTGAAAAAAGAAGATTTTATACTATTCAGTGGCGGGGCAGCCGGTTCCGAAGAAGCATTTGGAGTAAACGCCGAGAAATTCGGAATTGAAGAAATTAACTATACCTTTGAAGGTCATGAAATTAAAAGAACCCGCGGCATACGCATCCTTAATCACGAGGAGTTGTTGCAGGGTGATGTAAGCTTGACCTATGTTTCGAAGATAATGAGTCGTGAGTACCCCCGTACAAAAGTTTTCCGCAGAATTTTACAGTCCATTTGGTATCAAATTAACAGCTCACAAGAGATTTTTGTTATTGGTAACATTATGGAAGATAAAACAGTACGCGGTGGAACAGGTTGGGGAGCCGAATTTGCAAAAATTTGTAACAAAGATTTATTTGTATTCGACCAAACAACCGAACAATGGCACAAATGGGGTAAAGACCATTGGGAACAAATTGAAGCTCCTAAAATCACCAAGCAGCACTTTTCCGGTACCGGAACCAGACAGCTTTCTGATAGCGGGAAAAAAGCTATTGATGATTTATTTACCCGTTCGTTTGGCGAATTAGAATAGTAAATGTACAATGATTGTTTACCGGTTAGCTCTCTTTTTGCGAAGTGGGTTAACCGGTTTTTCTTTAATTACAGACTTGTTGTTACCCACCGATTATCGAACTTGTTTTAGGATTTTGCAATGAAAGAATATCATGATTTAGTGCGTTTGGTTCTCGAAAACGGCCAACGTAAATCATCAAGAACCGGAGTAGATACACTCTCTTATTTTGGAGCATTTTATAAAGTTGACCTCGCACAAGGTTTCCCACTACTTACCACAAAAAAAGTAGAATGGAAATCGCTGTTACACGAAGTGTTGTGGTATTTATCCGGCGAGAACCATATTCGCAACCTGAGGAATCATACAAAAATATGGGATGCTTGGGCAGATGAAAACGGAAATCTCGAAACCGCTTACGGTTATTATTGGAGACATTTTCCTTCGGCTGAAAAAGATGCACAAGGAAACTGGCAGGTCCGCGAGGTTGATCAGATAGCTTATGTTATTAACGAAATTAAACGCAACCCCAATTCACGGCGTTTGGTAATTTCCGCTTGGGAACCCGGAAATGCAACCACCAGCAAGCTTCCGCCTTGCCACTATACCTTTGCTTTTAATGTACAGGGTAATAAACTGAATTGTCATTTAACCCAACGCTCCGGCGATATAGCGTTAGGCATTCCTTTTAATCTGGCTGCATACTCTATGCTAACGCAAATAATTGCTCAAGAAACCGGGTTGGAGCTTGGCCACTTTGCACACACCATTGTTGATGCCCACATTTATGTTGCTGATAAAGGCACTCCAATGGAAAAATATGACCATAGAGAAGGACTAATCGAACAATTAAAACGAGACTTCTTGCCTCTACCAAAGTTAGTGATTGCTAAAAAACCGATTGATGAGTTAAAATTTGAAGACTTTGAACTGGTAGGCTATCAATCGCATCCAAAAATTAAATTTGAAGTGGCCGTATAAATAAATGGACGTGATAATTATAGCTGCAATTGCAGCAAACAATGTTATGGGTAATTCTGTTACCAATGCGCTCCCTTGGCATTTACCTGAAGAGTTTAAACACTTCAAAAATACCACAACCGGTAACCCCATTGTTATGGGGCGTAAAACGTTCCTCTCACTTGGTAAGCCCCTAAAAAACAGAACAAATTGTGTTATTACGCGTGATGCAAATTTTGAATCCGGTTTTGAAGATGTTCTTGTATTCAATACGCTTGAAACAGGGTTGAAACATTTTGTTGAATCTCAAACTCCACGTGTTTATATTACCGGTGGTGCAAAACTTTACGCGTATGCATTGCAGAAGGACTTAATTACACATATGGTTCTTACACACCTAAAGTTTGATGCCGAGGGTGATGTGTTATTCCCTGAGTACAACACTACTGAATGGGAAAAAGAAAAAGAAGAAGATTTTGAACAATACACCATAGTGTGGTACAAAAAAAAGAGTTCGCCAGTTGAATAAAATCACTTTATTACCAGAACAGCTCATCAATAAAATAGCAGCAGGCGAGGTTGTACAGCGACCTGAATCTGTTGTTAAAGAATTGATTGAGAATGCACTTGATGCCAATTCAACCATGGTTGAGCTTATTGTTCGCGGTGCAGGTAAAACCCTTATTCAAGTGATTGATAACGGCGAAGGTATGAACGAAGAAGATGCACGCATGTGCATTCTCAAACACGCTACAAGTAAAATTTCAACCGCGGATGATTTAGATTCAATACTAACCTACGGATTCCGAGGTGAAGCGCTTAGCTCGATTGCAGCAGTGAGTAATCTCGAGATTAGAACACGACGCAATGAAGATGAATTGGGAAATGTGCTCCGCTATGAAAACGAAACAACCGTGGTTATGGAAAAAGCATCTTTACCGGTTGGTACTTCTGTTGTTGTAAAAAATCTGTTTTACAATACACCCGGCAGAAGGAAGTTTTTAAAATCTGACCCTACAGAGCTCAAGCACATTACCGATACTTTTAACAAGCTTGCTCTTTCGCATCCTGAGATATCTTTCAGGTTTTATAACAACGATGAAAAAGTATTGGATTACGTTGGCGGCTCATTACAAAAACGCACATTAGCCGTTTTGGGTGAGCCAAACGATTCCAACCTTATCCCCGTTGAACTTGATACAGAATATATCAACATCAAGGGCTACGTAAGCAAACCTTCGATACTCCGCAAGAGCAGAGGCGAGCAATATCTCTATTTGAATAAAAGATTTGTAATCGCCAAACAGATTAATCACGCAGTGTTTGCAGCGTACGAAAATTTTTTAGAGAAAGGCGACTACCCGCTTTTTGTTTTATTTATTGATATCGACCCTTCGAAAATTGATATCAATGTACATCCTTCAAAATTGGAAGTACGGTTTGATGATGAGCGCGGAATTTATTCGTTATTGCTTTCAACTGTGCGCAGAGCACTCTCGCAATTTGATTTAGTACCAAATTTAAAATTTACAGGAACCACAACACCCTCAACCGAAAAGCTCGCATACTCGGGTTATATGGGGGTTGGCCAAAATGATTTTGGTGATAGACCAAAAAGCGAATTTAGAGGTCCTGCTTCGTTTAACACCCCGGCTAAAA
>CALKUG010000180.1 GCA_937996765.1 uncultured Ignavibacteria bacterium | reverse complement strand
ATAAGCGTATAAACGGAACAAAGCATCATCAGCCCACTGCGACTTTTTATTCTTGTTATACATCTCTCTGAATTTTTCCAGGGCAACAGCACCATCCTCGGTTACTAATGCATCAAAGTAAAGCACGGCTGCATCATTGGGCGTTTTTTGTTTCTGCTCAGTAAATCGTTTTAATGCTTCTGTTTTGTTTCCCGCGTTCAAAAGATCAATCCAAGGTTGTATAGGATACTCGCTTACTGTTTGGGAGTAAACAGTTACACAAAAGATAAAAAACATCAACAAAAACAATCGCATTATACCGCAGCCGATTCTGATGGTTGTTTAAAGGGTTCAATCATTTGGACGAAATCAGCAAACAGGGTTCCTGAGGTTGCACCGGTAATACGTACTTTTACGTAGTCGCCTTCTCTCAATCCCTCCTGAATTGCAAACACCGCAACCTTGTTTGAATCTGTTCGCGCTGAAAAGAACTTATCCGATTTTTTACTAAATCCTTCTATCAAAACAACTTCTTCCGTTCCGATGATGGCATTGTTTAATTCAAGCGAAACTTTCCGTTGCACATCAATAATTTCTTGCAATCTTTTGCTTTTAGTTTCTTCGCTTACATCGTTTTCCATTCTATATGCTTTTGTACCTTCTCGAGGAGAGTACATAAACATATAGGCGCCATCGTATTTAACTTTTTGCATTACATCTATGGTAGCGAGATGGTCTTCCCAGGTTTCGGTAGGGAATCCTGTAATAATATCTGTAGAAAAACTCACGTTTGGTATAATTTGTCTTGCCTTTTCAATCATACTCAAATAATGCTCAACCGTGTAAGTTCTGTTCATCAACTCAAGAATACGGTTGGAGCCCGATTGAAACGGCAAGTGAATGTATTTACACAAATTACTATGGGCAGCAATGGTATGCATTAGCTTTTCACTGAAATCCTGAGGATGAGATGTCATAAAGCGAACCCTTATCGAACGATCTACCTCGGCAACTGCTGCAAGTAAATCAGCAAAATCTTTTCCGCCATCTTCGTAGGAATTAACATTTTGCCCAAGCAATGTAACTTCACGAAATCCGCGAGAGGAAAGAATACGCACCTCATCTACAATAGACTCTAACGAGCGACTGCGTTCTCTGCCTCTGGTAAAAGGAACCACGCAAAATGTGCAGAACTTATCACAACCACGCATTACGCTAAGCCACGCTTGAAGGCCGTCTTCACGATAGGGGATAATATCGTCGTATGTTTCGGTTCGTGAAAGTTTTACGCCTATACCCTTATCGCCACCAAAAGCGGAGTCTAAAAATTCGGGAATTCGGCGATATTCATCGGGCCCTACAACAATATCCACCATCTTTTTTTCTTCGATTAATTTAGTTTTTAATCGTTCTGCCATACAACCAAGCACTCCAACAACCAATTGGGGCCGCGTTGATTTCATTGTCTTTAAATTCCCTAAACGTCCGTAAATACGTTGCTCAGCATTTTCGCGAATAGAGCAAGTATTTAATAAAATTACATCAGCATCTTCAACACCGTTAGCAACATCATAGCCATGATTATCCAATATCCCTTGAACCACTTCGGTATCAGCTACATTCATCTGACAGCCGTAGGTTTCAATAAAAACGCGTTTCCTATCCATTCTTTCCTAATTTTACTTTTGCAACTCGCAATATAACTATTCTCAATCTATGTTATAAACACCCTTGTGAATCCAATTCAGTTAAATACTTTATTACATTACTATTAAGTTATATTTGCTGTGTTTTATCACAATTTTAATTGAGTAAATGCAAACAAGCACAACCATCAGCACACTACCCCAATTGCTAAACGCATCAGCGGCTAAATACACCGACAAAATAGCGTTAACATTATTGGGAGGAATACAATACACTTATACCGAATTAAAAAACAAAGTAGCCCTCATAGCCACTTTCCTACAAGATCAAGGGATAGCAAAAGGCGATAGAATTGCTTTGCTTGGCGAGAACCACCCCCACTGGGGCATTGCATACTTGGCAATCAATTCGTTTGGTGCAACTGCCGTTCCTATTATGAACGAATTTAATCCGCATGAAGTACATCATATACTCCGCCACTCAGGCGCAAAAGCGGTTTTTGTATCGGCCAAACTTTCCCCAAAAATTGAAGAAGCCGAAGTTGAGGATTTAAACCTCAGAATCTTAATTGATGATTTTTCGATTATCCCAAACGATTTCAATAAGGGACTCATCAAAAAGGCCATGGCTGAAGCGAAAAAAGAGTTCGAAAAAGTTAAAGTTGCCGCAATGAAATTTGTAGGTCTATTAGACGATGCAGTTACACCCGATGACCTTGCTTGTATCGTTTATACATCAGGTACCACAGGGCACTCGAAAGGTGTAATGCTTACACATCGGAATATAGTTGCGAATGTAAAATCTGTAACTGAAATGAGCAGAGTAATGGATGAGGATGTGTTCCTTTCTATTATGCCGCTTGCACACACCATGGAATGTACACTCGGAATGCTTACCCCGATTAATGCAGGTGCTACTGTGTATTATCTGGATAAACCCGCAAACGCTTCTTCGTTATTGCCTGCACTCGCAGTGGTAAAACCAACCATTATGATTGCTGTTCCGCTTATTATCGAGAAAATCTATAGACAGCGCATTCTCCCTGAAATTCAGAAAAAATTTATTACACGTGCGTTATTTAAAGTGCCGGTAATGAGGAAAAAAATACACGGCGTTGCTTCACAAAAATTATATAAATCATTTGGTGGCCGATTAAAAATGCTTTGCATCGGTGGTGCGCCGTTGGCTGATGATGTTGAGCATTTTCTTGCTGATGGTAAATTCCCCTATTCAGTGGGCTACGGATTAACAGAAACCGCACCTCTGGCTACAGGCAACCATACTTCAACCTATCGTTATAGATCTGTTGGACAGCCAATTCCCAAAGTGGAAATTAAAATTGCAATCACTAATGCCGAGAAAGGCGAAGGTGAAGTACTTATTAAAGGCGATAACGTAATGCAAGGTTACTATAAAGCCCCCGATAAAACTGCTGAGATTTTTACCGAAGATGGCTGGTTCAAATCAGGCGACCTTGGATATATAGATAAGGATGGCTTCTTGTTTATCCGTGGACGTATAAAAAATATGCTTCTTGGTGCAAATGGGAAAAATATTTACCCCGAGGAATTAGAATCGGTTATTAATGAGCAAGAGTTTGTTATTGAATCTTTGATAGTGATGAGAGATAATATGCTTACTGCATTAATACACCCCGATTATAAGCGTTTGGATGAAGAGTATCTTCCAAAGAATCTTTCGGAAAAACAAACAAGAACCGAAATTCAAAATTTGTTGCAAAAGATTGTTGCCGATGCAAATACAAAGCTTTCATCTTATGCTCAAATAAAACGCTATGAAGAGCAAATTGACCCCTTCGAGAAAACTCCTACACTCAAGATTAAAAGATATCTTTACAAATAATCTTGTTAATAATTCAAGGGAGTTCGACTAAATTTTTAGTTCGAACTCCCTTTTATCTATCACATTCCCGTTAACTACAATTTCAATGGCATGCAAGCCGGGATAGTATTTTCTTGTACTTATCGGTTTAAAAGAATGACTCTTTTCAATAGTAACGGTTTCATTAACCAATAATTTCTTTTTCGAAAGCTTAAACACTTTAGGGGCAGTTTTCCCGTTTGCTTTCATAAAATGGACTTTGTAATCTATCATTACCGGTTGTGTTTTGTCATCTACCGATGTTAATGAAATGGAAAAGCTCAAGTTACTTCCAAATACTACACCTTCATCACAATTACTAATGTTCGCATTAATTTTTGCTTTATGGTCATACCCAAATAAGAGCAATGCCTCTTTATTCCCCTGTTTGAGCAGTGTTCTTGCTGCGTGAGATACCAACCAAGCTGTGCCCGGGTTTTTAATTTTCTTCCAACGCAAAAGTGTTTCCACAACAACCTCGGGGTTATCTTTGGCTATATCATTCAGGTTATTTGCTACAGAACGTCTTACGTATAAAGCGGGGTCCTCCTTTAATTTTTCAAGCAATGCAATTACTGGTGTTGGGTCCTTAACAAACTCATGCAATCGAGAACCAAGTGGTAACCTGGGACGCGAGCCCTCGGAAACCAATCTCCTTACATGGGGGTTGGGGTCATCAGTCCACTTCATCAATAGCTCATAGGTCTGCTCAGGGTATTTTCGAATAAAGGGGCGAATATCGCCTTCAGCTGTAAACCTTTTGGTCATTTCGTACAAAGCATTCATTGAAACATCAAAATGCTCCAGCCCAAATTTGGCTACATAGGAACAAAGCGGCATAATTATAAATCCATCAAACCCCGTCAAATCCTCTCTTTTGTTCTCCTCGGGCAAGCACTTCACTAAAATCGTAATTGCCTCAACTACGTCCTCAGGCAGGTGTTTACGAAGCGAATCTCTAATAAGTGTATTACGATCTCCAAAACTTAAGGTTTCGAGCGTAGAATTTATTTCCTTAGCAAAAACGACCTCATTAAATTCGGAATATGCCGCTTTTATCCAATCACTAAGTTTTACCACCACACCCGCATTAAACACATTTCTGAATAAGAATTCGGAATTCATTATTATCCTTTTGTTAACTTGAACTTTTTATAGTAACACAAACGTTCTACAATTAGTGTCGTATTGAAACGATACAAAATTTTCTAAAGCTGTTTTTTATGTTTTTAATAAAGGATACGACAATGATGTCAGTTGAAGAAATTGCTAATCGCCTTTGCGAACTGTGTACTGTAGGTCAATTCGACACTGCAATGAAGGAACTCTATTCCGAAAATGCTATCAGCATAGAAGCAGATGGCACACCTCCTGTTGAAGGATTGCAAAACCTATTTGCTAAAAGCCAAAAAATGGCAGAAGCATTTGAAGAAATTCACGAGAACAGAATTGGGAAACCAATAGTTGCCGGAAAATATTTTGCGGTTACCATGTGGATGGATGTTACCATAAAAGGCATGGGAAGAATAACCCAAGAAGAGATATGTTTGTATAAAGTTGAAGATGGAAAAGTTGTAAGCGAGCAGTTCTTTTATTAATTCTCTGTGATTTTTACATCGCCCAAATTTTGTTACATTTATTAGCAAGGTTCAGTGTATTATTCCCTGAACCTTTTTTTTTGCTTCGGAGAAATGATGAGAGAAGAGATTAAAGCACAAAAAACATTCTGGATTGCCTCAGCCGATATGGGCTATGGTCATCAACGGGCTGTATATCCGCTTAGGGATATAGCCGAGGGCGGTGCTATTATTACTGTTGGTTCTCTCCAAAACAACACCGATTCTGAGCAAAAGCAATGGAAGAGACTTCTGGGAATTTATGAACTTTTTTCTCGTGCTGCTTCGATTAAGTTTATAGGCAAGTTTATTTTTGGCCTACTCGATACCATGCTTGCTATACCAAGTTATTACCCCATGAGGAACCTTTCAAGTCCAACACTTCAAACCAGAATGTTGGTTTCTACAATCAAAAAAGGTTTAAGTGCAGGCTTTCTCGAAAAAATCTCCTCAAAAAAACTACCAATCATCACTTCTTTTTTTGCTCCTGCGATCGCCGCAGATATGCACGGACATGATGAGGTGTTTTGCATTATTTGCGATGCAGATTTAAATCGTGTTTGGGTTTCAGAAAATCCTTTTGAAAGCAGAATTACTTATTTTGCTCCATGTGCAAAGGCTGCGCAACGCCTTCGGTTATATGGTGTGCCCGATTCACGTATATGGGTTACAGGGTTCCCCCTTCCCGATGAACTGGTAGGCGGCACCGATATGCATATATTAAAAAAGAATCTCCTACGCCGCCTTGCCAATCTCGATCCCACAGGGAAGTTTGCAGCACGACACGGGAAAAGCATCGAATACTTTTTGGGAGCAGTACATACCCCCGAGTTAGCAACCGGATACCTCACCATTGCCTATGCCATTGGTGGTGCTGGGGCTCAAGCTGAAATTGGTTTTGAAATTGCCACTTCTCTGAAAGAATTAATTAAAGCAGGCAAAGTTAAATTAATAATTCTTGCAGGCGTAAAAACAGAAATTAACCAAGAATATAAACTGTTTAAACAAAAAGAATTTGGTGATTCAGAGTATTTCGAAATCGTCCATCATCCAGAGTTGTATCCCTATTTCGATTTGTTTAATAGGGCGATTGCCAATGTTGATGTTCTATGGACTAAACCAAGTGAGCTTTCGTTTTATACTGCATTGGGAATACCAATAATTATGTCTCCCGCACTCGGCTCGCAAGAACAATTTAACAAGTATTGGCTTTTTGAAATCACTAGCGGAATAAAACAACTAAGTCCGCAGTATGCTTCTTCATGGTTAATGGATTACCTTGCCATTGGCCGTCTGGCAGATGCTGCATGGGCAGGATTTCTTAAAGCAAGAAAACTCGGCCAATATAAAATCCGAGAGATACTCGAAAAGGGCGATACTTCCGATAGCGACTCACCTACGGAACGTTAACAGGTTACTACTTCGCCAAAAATTTACTGTGGCGTACTTCCCCTGCCTTTTCCAACTGCAATACATAAAAACCGCGTGGAAGCGATGAAATATTTACAGTGGAAACATTGTCTCCGCTAAAAACCGTCTCACCAATTATATTAAAAATCCTCATTTTACTTTCAGTAACATTTCCGCTAACACGAATTTCGCTCACAGCAGGATTTGGGTAAATTGAAAATGCGTGGTTGTTAGTAGATTGTGCCTCATCAACTTCAACCGTTGGGAAAACTACGGGAGCTAAGAGTTCCCAAATTTGTGCGCTTAACGTTGTGGGAACTTCACCTGCATCGGGGGCATCCCCCATTCTTACATA
>CALKUG010000179.1 GCA_937996765.1 uncultured Ignavibacteria bacterium | reverse complement strand
AGAGCGCAACCTTGCCAAGGTTGATGTCGCGGGTTCGAGTCCCGTTTCCCGCTCTCTTGAGTCCACGTTAGTGGACTTTTTTTTACCCTGGTGGCGTACCCAAGTGGCTTAAGGGGAAGGTCTGCAAAACCTTTATTCATCGGTTCGAATCCGATCGCCACCTCCCCGCACGGCATCCCCCTTTTTGAATCTATTTAAGCTTTTCTTTGTTAATATTTTAGTTATTAATTTTAATTTTTTTGCAATCAATGCAATTGGTAGTATCTTACTATTAATTGTTAAGAGTTTTTAAGGAGTTTTCTTGAGCAACGATGTAAATAAAAAAGATCCTATCTGGAAAATGATGAGCGTTTTATTCAAACCTCATCCGTGGCATGGGATACCAATCGGTGAAAATGCTCCCAATTCTATTACTGCTTTTATAGAAATTGTTCCAACTGATACTGTTAAGTATGAGATTGAAAAAAAGACCGGTTACCTAAAGGTTGATAGACCTCAGCGGTTTTCAAACATCTGCCCTACTATGTATGGACTTATTCCACAAACTTACTCATCTGATAGAGTTGCAGCACTATGCAATATGAAAACCAATAGGTTTGATATTGTTGGTGACGGTGATCCACTTGATATTTGTGTATTAGCTGAGAAACCTGTAACCCACGGCAATATTATTCTCGAAGCTATTCCTATCGGTGGTTTTAGAATGATTGATGGTAATGAAGCTGATGATAAAATCATAGCAGTTCTTAAAAGTGACCAGATATACGGTTCAATAAAAAGCGTGTCTGAAGTTCCAATTTCCATTATTGAACGTCTGAAGCATTATTTCCTCACCTATAAAGAAATTCCAGGAGCTACAACAGCTCGTTGCGAAATTACACATATCTATGATAGTGAAGAAGCTTTTGAAGTAATAAAGCGCAGTCAAGAGGATTATCAAGCCCGTTTTGGAAGAATTGAAGAGATGCTCACTTCTGTTCTACGCGGTTCTGAACTTTCGGTTCAATAGTAAATAGCAAAACCGATGGAACTTGTTACAAAAATACTAAGCAGCCGTTTTGTCAAGCCACTTGTTGGCATTGAATCACTAAAGAGAGTCTCCGATGTGTTACTCTCTTTAGTGCTTCTATTAGTTCTCTCACCCTTTTTTCTCATCTCACTCATTATAATTTATTTCGAAACCGGTAGAAACCCAATCTTTACACAGTTTCGAGCAATGAACTCGCATAAGCCAACCTTTAGAATCTATAAGTTTCGGACTTTACGCGACTTCCGAAAGAATCATCTCATTGATGAGGAAGTTCTTTCGAAGAATCACCTTTCGCAACATGTTACAAAATATGGTTCATGGTTGCGTAGATCAGGTTTGGATGAATTACCCCAATTGATTAACGTTTTAATTGGCGATATGTCGTTAGTTGGTCCTCGCCCCTTTTCTCTTGAAGATATGGAATTGTTACGCACGAAGCATAATACCGTGTTAATAGGGCGCGATAGACTAAAATCCAAACCCGGAATGACGGGATATTGGCAAGTATTTGGCGACCGCGACCGTGGCTACGATGACTTATTGGAACATGACACCTATTACGAGTTAAATAAATCTATAGTTTTAGATGTGTTTATTCTGTTGATTACATTTCCTATCGTTCTTTTTGCCCAACATAAAGATGCTATTCTTCTTAAAAAGAAA
>CALKUG010000178.1 GCA_937996765.1 uncultured Ignavibacteria bacterium | reverse complement strand
ATACTGTTTATTGTAAACAATATTTTTTTTTTTTTTTCCTATCTGAGCAATGCATTCACATTAAAACCGGATTTAGACGAAAACCTTCCTCGAGTTCCTGTTAATGAATTTGTTGTATGGGAAATCATAGAACCACTTATACAAAATTGCATAGAGCACGGTAATAAGCCCAATATTAGTGTTTTTGTGCAAACTCGTTACGATAGAGAGACGATGAAGGGGTATCTTTCCATTAGCGACGACGGACTTGGCTTCCCTCCTGATATGCTCACTACTGACGAGAAGGGCACTAAGCGATTATTCTTAGATACCGTTTCCACAAAAAAGCTTGCAACACCCACCTCTGGTTATGGTTGCTATATAGCATTGGAGATGGTACGACGTTGTGGGTGGGAGATTGATGCGCTTAACAAGCCCGAAGGCGGTGCTGAATTTTTAATAAACATTCCAAACTTCCATTAGGAAAATAGATGTCAAATACCATAAATGTTTTGTTAATTGAAGATGAACAATACGATGTTAATCGAGTGATTAACACTATAAAACCTTTTAGTGAGAGAATCTCAATTCGCAAAATTGTTTCAAGCGGAAAAGATGCGACCGATGTTCTTACCAACCCTGAATTTAGGTTTGATGTAGTTGTTATGGACTTCCAGATTGCCGGGGGAATAATGGGCGAAGCCCTTATACAAGGCATCAAAGAAATTGATAGTACTATTCAAATTATTGTAATTACAAAAATGACTGTCAATATCACCGATTATAATTTCGCGCATCGCCTGTTAAAAGCAGGTGCGTTTTGGTATTGCACAAAATATCCCGGCGATATTGAGGACTATATTTATCAACCTACAGATTTTATTCTTTCAATTTTTAACGCATACGAAAAATGTCTCCTCGAACGCGAGAGAATTAGGGCTAATCAGCGGCTTATTAAAAATATTGAAGATATACTCAGCACAAAGGTTATAATTGGTCAATCGGAGCAGATGCTCAATCTTAAAAGAGAGATTAAAAAGCTTGCAGAAACTAATGTAAATACCATCATTCGTGGTGCTTCGGGTACAGGTAAAGAGTTAGTAGCATATAACATACATTACAATAGTGCACGCAGATTTGAAAACTTTGTTACTATCAACTGCGGTAGTTTGCCGTCTGAGCTTATTGAGAGCGAACTGTTCGGTTACGAAAAAGGTGCTTTTACCGGGGCAGATAAAAAGAAAGCCGGATTGTTTGAAATGGCAAACAACGGAACAGTTTTTTTAGATGAAATTACTGAACTACCCTTGTCTGCTCAAGTGAAGTTGCTACGTGTTATTCAAAGTGGGGAAATTGAAAAACTTGGCAGAACGGAAAAAATTCAAGTAAATGTAAGAGTTTTAGCGGCTACCAATAGAAACGTTGAAGAAGAAGTTAAAGAAAAAAGATTTAGAGAAGATTTATACTATCGTTTGAACGTTATTCAGGTTCGGGTACCGGAGTTAAAAAACCGCAGAGTCGATGTTCCACTGCTTGTTGATTACTTCCTGGGGCAATTGAGTTTGGAAATGGGCAAAGCACGTCCGGATATAGAAGATGAGGCATTACAAATTCTTGCCGACTACGATTGGCCGGGAAATGTGAGAGAATTAAGAAATATAGTACAAAGATTGTTATTCCTTAACGACTACATAATTACCGGTATGTCTGCTAA
>CALKUG010000177.1 GCA_937996765.1 uncultured Ignavibacteria bacterium | reverse complement strand
CGTAAAAAGACGGATTTCCCGGCCATGTTAGGACCGGTTAAAATAATTATCTGCGAAGTTTCGGGATTTAACTCTAAATCGTTGGGGGTAAACTGTGTACCCGGTGGTAAAATTCTCTCAACTACAGGGTGTCTGCCTGCTGTAATTTTTATGCCCCCATCTTCCGTGAGTGTGGGTTTGGAATAATTATATTCCTCTGCACAGAGGGCGAAAGAGAGTAAAACATCCAAAGTGGCAATAAGCTGCGCATTGAGTTGAATTTTTTCCGTGAATTCAACAATATTCAATCGGAGTTCGTTAAAGAGTTGAGTTTCGAGTGAGAGTATATGCTCCTCCGCATTTAGTACTTTATCCTCATACTCTTTGAGTTCGGGAGTAATGTAGCGTTCGGAGTTAACAAGAGTTTGCTTGCGGATGTAATTTTCGGGAATTTTTGTTTTGTGTGTGTTGCTAATATCTATGTAGTAACCAAACACTTTGTTAAAAGCCACTTTAAGCGAGTTAATGCCCGTGCGCTCGCGTTCTGATTTTTGATAGTTAGCAATCCAGTCTTTACCATTTAGTGAAATATCGCGCAAATCATCGAGCTCTGCCGAGAACCCTCCGCGAATGACCCCGCCTTCAACAAGCGAGGCCGGAGGAAAATCAACCAATGTTTTTTCAATTGCATCGCAAAGTTCAGTTAGCGGTGATAGTTCACTGCGGATTGAAATAAGAAAACCGGAAGAAAATGGCATAAGAACAGTTTTTAAAGCAGGAACAGTTTTAATCGCATTTTTCAGATGCACCACTTCGCGGGGAGTTGCTCGTCCGGTGCAAACTTTAGAAATCAGTCGTTCAACATCTCCAATTTGTTGCAGTTGTTCAAACAGTGAAGCACGAGAATTTGAGAATTGTTTTAATTCTGCTACGGCATCTTGTCGGTTAATAATGTCTTCTAAAGTGCGAAGGGGAAAAGAAATCCACTTTTTTAATAAGCGAGCACCCATTGGGGTAGATGTTTTATCAAGAATAGAAATCAAAGAGCCCTCACGACCCCCATCATTTGAGGAAAATGTAATTTCAAGATTTCTGCGGGTTGCAAAATCCAAATGCATAAAACCATCGGGATTATAAAGCGAAATCTTTTTTAGGTGGGGAACGTTTGCTCGTTGCGTTTCTTTTAAGTAGTGTAAAATCGCTCCTGCGGCAATTATGCCATCGGAAAGGTGTTCAATTCCAAACCCTTTGAGGGAATGGGTTCCAAACTGAAGTGTTAGGGATTCACGAGCAAAATCAAAATTGAGAATCCATTCTTCAATAAAGCTGATGCGAGGAGGCTCAGGGATTAAACGAATAATTTCGTTTACAAAATCCCTGTGTCTTTTTGCAGTTAGGAGTTCAACAGGGTGCATTTGCTCAAGTTGTTGAGCAAGAGAAGATTTAGCAATTTCAAACGTAAAAAATTCACCTGTGGAGATGTCGCAGAACGAAAGTCCCACGCTTTCGCCATTAAGTGAAAACGCAGCCAAATAGTTGTTTTTTTTGTGATCCAGCAATTTATCTGAATACGCCACACCAGGGGTTACAATTTCAACTACTTCGCGCTTAACAAGCCCTTTTGCAAATTTGGGGTTTTCTGTTTGTTCGCAGACAGCTACCCTCAGGCCGGCTCGGACTAACTTTGGGAGGTAGGTATCGAGAGCATGATGAGGGAACCCTGCGAGGGGCACGTCGCCTGCAGCACCATTTGAGCGTTTAGTGAGAGTTATACCCAAAACTTTTGACGCCGTTTTGGCATCTTCGTCAAATGTTTCGAAAAAATCGCCCACGCGAAAAAGCAACAGAGTATCGGGATACTCATTTTTCACTTGATGAAACTGTACCATTAAAGGAGTTTGGGACAAACGAATCTCGCTCTTGAAAATCTAAAAAATAGTGTGGTAAAATTACATAAAAGGAAGATAAGAACTGAGATATGATTTTGTGAGAAAAAACAAAACAGCATATCTATGCGGTTGCGATAGCGGGAGAAATTGTTTACTATGATTTTAGAAAGTGAAAATTGTACAAATATGCAATAAGCGAGGCAAACGATATTTAATGGTGTTGTGTTCATTATTGTATGTAAATATGGAAAAACATCAAAAATATTGCATAAAAAACGCATAAGCGTATTAAATTTGTATAAATAGTTGTTTTTAATATTGACTATAGATTGTAGTTCATTATATTTGACTTCTCAATTTTGTCAATTTTCAGCATATATTTCAACTCAAGGCAAAATAGCCACAAATAAGGATTTTTAGAATAAGTATGAAATCAGTAGGCATAATAGGTGCGTCGGGATATACCGGAAGACATCTATTACAAATGTGTAACGAGCATACGGGAATAGAGCAAATTACGCTTTATGGTGCATCATCGGCCGGTAAGACCGTTGAAGACCTATTTCCTGAGCTTATGGGCGTGGTTGCAAACCTCACCATATTGCCTATGACCGAACTAAGTTATATACATGATGCATACTTTTTAGCACTTCCCCATGGGGAATCACTTTCAGTTGTGCCTGAATTATACCATAGTGGTAAAGTAATTATTGATTTGGGCGGCGATTACCGTCTCAA